>WREB01000038.1 GCA_009779525.1 Defluviitaleaceae bacterium | reverse complement strand
GTCCTCCGCGAGCAGGACAGAGTATCCGCTGAAGTTTTCTATACGGGCCGACGCGTCGTCCGCGTCCTGCGCCTCGTTGATTCCGAGGCATTCGTTAATCGCGTCGACGATGAACGACGGGAAAAGCGGCTTGGGTATAAACTTGTCGGCGCCCGACGCAGTCGCCTCCTCCTCGATCGCGTTCCAGTCCATCGAGGAAAAAATCGTGATAATCGAGTTGCCCGGCGCCTTTCGCTTGAGCATTTTGGATAAGTCGCCGCCGTTTATTCCGGGAAGCACCCAGTCGACGAAGTATATGTCGAAAAATCCCTCGTTTTCTATTATCCGCAAGGCTTCCTCGCCGCTTTCGGCGACCGCGCAGTAAATGCCCAGGTTCGCGGAAAGCGCCCTAAAAAATTCGCGTATCTCCGGCTCGTCGTCGATCGCTATTATCCGGATGTTCTTCCAATTGACTTTATCGTCGAGCCTCTTCTTTTTTTCGCCCTCGCCGCGCTTAAGCTTTACCGTGAAAATAAACTTGGAGCCTTTGCCGGGTTCGGATTCGACCCAAATGCGGCCGTCCATAAGCTCCACGATCCGCTTCGATATCGAGAGCCCGAGCCCCGTGCCCCCGAACCTGCGCGAAGTCCCCGCCTCGGCCTGCTCGAACGATTGGAAAAGCCTGTCCTTTTGTTCCTCCGTTATTCCGATTCCGGTGTCGGCGACGCTCACCATGATTTCGCAAATCCCGTTTTGCTCGGATAAAAGCTGCGCTTCCAAATGGATCGAACCGCCGTCCGGCGTAAACTTGTTCGCGTTGGTGAGCAGGTTGGCGATTACTTGCGAAAGCCTTTGGTCGTCCCCGACGAACGCCTCGGGCATTCCCTTGCCGATTATCACGTAAAATTTTTGCCTGCGTTCGTCGACTCTTAGGTTAATGACGTCCGCGATCTTTTGCAACATGTCCTCGAAGTCGAACGAGACGTACGAAAGCTCGAACTTGTTGGCCTCGATCTTAGACATGTCCAATATGTCGTTGATAATTCCGAGCAGGTGCTTCGAGGCGTTCTCTATCTTGTCGAACGAATAATCCTTCTTCGCGTTATCCTTAGCTAATTTCCCTATTGACGTCATGCCTATTATCGCGTTCATCGGCGTGCGTATCTCGTGGCTCATCGTGCTTAAAAACGAACTCTTCGACTTATTGGCGGCCTCCGCGTCGACTCGGTTTTTTTCGGACGCGATAAGGATGTTCTTTTCCTCCGTGATGTCCATAAGCGATCCCGCGACGCGGATCGCATCGCCGGCGTCGTTGCGGATCGCGTCGCCGTACGCGTGGAAGAACGCGTATTCGCCGTCTTTTTTTAATATCCTGTATTCGACGTCGTAGGAGGTTTGGCCGGTCTTGTCGTTAAGGTGGCTGACGAACGATTCGGTGACCTTGCTTACGTCGTCGGGATGGATCCTCGCGACCCAGCTTTCCAGCGTTCCCGGAAAATCCGCTTCGTTCTCGAAGCCGATCATCTGCCTGAACTCGTTCGACCAGTGGATCGCGTTCTTCGGGTTCATCGGATCGTCCCTGACTATCTCCATGTCCCAAAGCCCGATTTTCGTCGCCTTCACGATCATGTTGAGTTTCGCGAGCTGCAGCTTGTTTAAGTCGTGGGTGCGCGCGAGCTCCATTTCGCGCCGGTGGATGTCGGTCATGTCGTAAACGTAGCCAAGGATCGCGTACTGGTTTTCGTAGGGAATCTTTATAAATTCGACGTTCAGGCTCCGGCTTTCGCCGCCGATTATAAGCTCCGTCTCAAACTTAACGTAGCCCTCTTTCGCGGCGGTCCCGAGCCTTTCGAACAGCGGGATCGACTCGCGCCCGTCGGGTTGGTACTTGGGGATGTTTTTTATCAGCCGCTCGACGAAGCCCGCGAAAAGCTCTTCTTTCGACTCGAAGTTGAGGAACTTGAGGGCGGCGTTGTTGCAGTCGATTATCTTGAAGTTGCTGTCGATCAAAACGTTTATATGCGGGCTGAGGTCGAGCATGATCCTCATGCGCTCGTCCGCCTCGCGGATCTTCTCCATTTCGGCGATCTGCTCGAGCGCCTTGATGTTGCTGTCGTGCTTTGACTTCGCGTCTTCCTTTGACTTGAATATGCAGTTTTCCGGGATGTTGACTTTTAATACTATTTTTCGGGCCATGTCCGCGCAGGTTTTCGAGCCGCACGAGCCGCAGTCCATGTTCTTCTTTTCGAAATCGTCCTTCCCAAGCAAATGGAAGGCTTCGTTGATGTCCTCCTCGGTGACTTCGGGAATCTCGAAGGGCGCCGGCTTGTACTTCCTGATGAAGTGCGAAAGCTCGAAAGTGCCGTCGAAATCATTATATACGGTCTTGTAATATTCCTTTTTTTCCTCTTCGGTCGCGCTCCGCCGCTTGCCCTCCATGCGCTTGTCAATTTCGAAGACGCTTCTCGCGCGCGAGCCGGCGGTCCCGATGTTGCAACCCTCGGCGCAGTTTAGCACGTCGAATATGTCCGGCAAAAATATGTCGCTCGTGTCGGCGTAGAGGTCCAGCTTCTCGTAAACGTCGTAGCCCTCGGCCTTCGCGATGTGGAGCCGCTTGCCGAGAAAGTATTCGATGTTTTCCTTTAAGCCGCCGGGCATCGGAAAAAGCGAGCCGAGGCGGCTTTCGTCGTGGTCGAACTCGGTTTTTTCGTTAGGGAGGAAGATGGATTCGTTTTTGATGTATTCCGCGAGGAGCTTGAATGTCACGTTGTAGTCGGCGAGGGATGTGTCCGCGAATTCGTTCTTTTTCGCGATGCAAGGCGAAAGCACGGCGATTCGGTCGTCGATGCCAAGATACTTTTTTAGATAAATTGAAGTGCAGGCCATCGGGCTGTGTATCGGCGACAGGTTGCGAAGCAAATCGAGCCGGTACATCTCGCAGTAATTGACGATGACCGGGCACGGCTGCGTTATTATCGGCGAGGGGCCGTTGGCCTCGATATATTTTATATGCGCCCAGACGCAGATGTCCGCGCCCAGCGAAACGTCCATTATTTTGTTGACGCCTAAGTCCTTGAGGTACGTGAACAGCCTTTTATAGCCGTAGATGTTGGTCCTAATCGACGGGGCGGCGATGATCGAAATGGGAATTCCCGCCTTGAGATCCTCGAAGAACCTTAAGGTGTCGTCGGTGAAATACCTCGCCTCGTGCTTGCAGGCGGTCACGCAGCGGCCGCACGCGATGCACTTGGCGTGGTCGATCGTAACTTTAATGTTTTCATCGTTCTCCTGTTGCGTCACGTTCGCCGTTTCCATCGGGCATTCGCGGACGCATCTATTGCAGCCGATGCACTGGTCGTCCTTCGACTTGATGAGCTCGATCATAAAATCCTCCGGCATACCGCGGAAACGCGGCATGACCTTAATGGAGGTATTCTATCACCAAGGGGCGGCGCATGATAGAGCGGGCCTTTGCTATATCGCGTTTTGCTTGCCTATCTGCCGGCTATGCCGCGACCGCTGGCCGAAGGCCGTCGTTTCATATGAGGAATGCCGGCTCGTACTTTACCGAGGCCTCGCGGAGGATCGCCGCGATGTCTTCCGCGGTAAGCACGGCGGGCACGAAGCAGCGCGGGTTGATCGAATCCGCGGCTGTTCTTGCCAACGCATTCGCGTCTTCGCCCGCGATTTCGGCTATGTGGTTGGGAAGCCCGGTTTTTTTCGCGAGCCTGCGTATCGCGATCAAATATTTTTCGGCTTTCACGCAGTCGAGCTCGTTTTTGTCGGTGATCCCGGTTTTGACGGAAAGCTCCGCTATCATTTGCTCGGCGCGGGCGCCGTAATGCGAAAGCGTGCGCGCTATCAAGACGGAACAAGCCATTCCGCGGTTGACGCCGTATTTACTAGAAACGGCGTCGGCCGCGGCGAACGCGTACCCGAGCCTGCCGCGCCAAAACGCGGCGCAGGCGAGATACGCCGCTTCCTGCAGCTTGCCGCGCGAAACCAAATCGTTCGGGTCGAAGCACGCCGCGCACAGGTTCCAATGGATCATGTCTATTGCCCGGACCATCTCGCGCCTTGTTTTGCCGTCGACGCCCCCGGAAAGGTACGCCTCGATCGCGAGGCACAGCGCCTCCATTCCCGCGCAGGCGGCGTCAATCGGCTGGAGCGATTCCGCGAAGCGCGGGTAAAGCATAAAATAATCCGCGTCGCGCGAAGCCGGTCCGGCGTTAGCCAATGTCCAGGAGCCGCTTTTAAGCCTCGGCACGTAAACGATAAACGGCGATCCGCTTTCGGCGCCGCTTTTTTTATCGCCCGCGCCTGTGTTTCTTCCCCATTCCGCCGCGCGTTTCGCGACTTCATTGGCCAGGGCAAGCGTATTGCCGCTTCCGATCGCTAGTATCGCCTTGCAATCGTTCTTTTTGTAAACCTCGAACGCGTCGTTCGCGCCTTCGCCGTTTGGCCCGGGGCCCGTCCTTCCGTATATCGCGCACCTGATCCCCGCGCGCTTAACCGACCTGACCAATCCCATGTGCAGCCCTTCGCCCGTGATCTCGGCTTCGGTCGCAAGCAGCGCGGACCGGACGCCGCTTTCGGTAAAAAGCTCCACGAGCGCCTTGATATTTTCGATGCGCTTCGGCTGCTTCCGCTTGGCAAATGCAAATGCGAACCTAGAAAAGAATTGGTAAACGCGGCAATAAATGCGGTACATAACGGCTTCCCCCTTTCCGTTTGCATACCGATGATAAAGCGTCGCGCAACACACGGGTCAACCACGAATTTCATGGAATTTATATATTTTTATATAAAAATATTGCGGCAATAAATAATCAAATGGCTATAAGCCGCGCAAAACGCTATAATTACGCCAGATTATTAATTTTTCGCTGTTGCGTAGCACAATAGTTTTCGGAGGATTTTATGATCGACGACGGGCTGTTTACGATAAGCGAATTCGCGCGGTTTACGAGGACGACGCGGGACACGCTCTTGCATTACGACAGGATCGGGCTGCTTTCGCCGAACAAGCGCGGCGAAAACAACTACCGGATGTATTCGAGCGACCAACTTGCGGTCGTAAACGTTATAAGGACGATGCAGCGGCTCGGAATGCAGCTTTCCGAGGTAAAGACGCTCAAGGACAACCGCAACCCCGCCTTCACCGAGCAATTTTTCGCGAAGCAGGTTAAAAATATCGACGAGAAGATAGACGAGTGGGTCTGCGCGAAAAAGCTGCTGCTTACGCTGCAGGAGACGATCCACGAGGCGTCGGGCGCGGACGAGAACGAACTGACCATCAAATTTATGCCGGAGCAGGCAATTGCGCTCGGCGAACCGAACGACTACGGTAGGGGAAGGGACGATTACGACGCGTTGATAAGCTTCTACCACCACATGCAAAAAAAGCACCCGCACATGGACATGAACTATCCGGTATGGGCGATTTTTAAGCGCGAGCGTATCTTAAGGGGCGACTGGAAATGGCCGGACCGTTATTATTTTTATAATCCCGAGGGAACGGAAAGGAAGCCGGCCTCGCTATACGCGATTGGCTACGCGAGGGGGGGTTACGGACAGAGCGACGGACTGTACGAGCGGCTGCTCGCGTACGTGAACAACAGCGGCTTTTGCGTAAGCGGCGACGCGTTCGAGGAGTACCCGCAAAACGAGGTCTGCATCGCGGACAGCAAGAGCTATCTGATCCGCGTTATGATCGCCGTCACGGAAAAACGCTGACGTTTTCATCAAGCGCACAATAAATATTCGGTTAAATGACGAACGTTTAATAATCCTGCGAATAAAATTCGGCGGGATGCAAATCGGGATGGCCCGCCCCGTCCGTTTTATTTAAAAATTGCTTTACCTTAAAACAAACGTCGCACTCCGAAACGAAATCGCCGCCATCGGCAAACCCAAGCCCAAGCGCGTATTCGTAAAGAAGCGCGGTGCCTCCGGCAAGAAGCCTTGTCAGCGTAGGATAGCGCTTGGCGTCAAGCGGTCCGTTAAAATCCTCGAGCAAAACGCCGATTCCGGTGCAGCCGGGCGGTATATACCTGCCGAAATAATCCGCGTGGAAATGGCCGGGCCGCTTCAAGTTTGGGCAGGGTTCCTTCCTTATATATTTGCCGGCGCGGCCGCGCGAATTATTCGGGTCAAGGCGCAGCAGGTTGAGCGCGCGCCCGTTGTATCCGAGCCCGTATTCTTTCGCGCAGCTTCCGACTATGTCGCAGCCGAAAATTTTCATCAGTTCGCCCCTGCCGTACGTCCTCGTCCAATCAAGCTTCGACAAAACATTTACGTACCTCTCCTGCCAAATAAAATAGGGGAAGCCGTTTTCGCGAAGCAGCCCGATTAAAGCGAGCGGCTTGTTAAGCGGGATAAATTCGATATGGAACGGATCCACCGAAACCATCACCGCCGGTTTTTTTCCGCCGAAAGCCTCGTTTAGCGTTTTTAAATCGCGTTTATTGTCGAGGGTTATCCAAGCGGCGTTGGTCTCGACGTAGTCGAGCGAGATCCCGCTTTCGATTATCGCGTCGACCGCCGCGGCTAACCCCGTAACGTTTAAAAACGGCTCGCCTCCCCCGATATGAAGCCCGCCGCAACCGAGCGCCTTTAAGCTCGCGCAAATGCGCGTCGCGTCCTGATAGGTCATGTACCCGGGCGCCGCGCCATTTCCGCTTCCGTACATGCAGTGCCCGCACGCCGCGGGGCACCGGTAGTTGACGATCAATCCGCCGCTTTGCAGTTTTCCCTGTCCCATTGAGGTCATCCGCGTAGTATAATCGAAGCACCTTAGTTTTGAAAGAAGGCGGTAAGGTGGAGATTCTGCTCGCAAGTTCGCTCGACAAAATTTTTTACGACGCCAAGCCAAATCTTTTGGATGCGCCCGAGCTAAACGTAATCGCGAAGAACGGGATGTTTTCGTTCCAGGCCGCGCTTCGCCCGGGCGGCGAAAACTTTCCGCCGTTCGGCGACTACGCCGCGGAGGTGCGGACGGAATTAAACGCGAAGATACGGGTCCGCCAGGTGCTAAACGTTCCGAGCCGCTTGCCGGTATACGGATGGGCGGACGATTTTTGCCTGAGAAACGAAATCGGCTTTTACCCGGACGCGCTCGAGGACAAGGATGTCTTTCGGCTTGTCGGCGGAAGATGGAACTCGCTTTGGATCGACGTAACGCCCGCAAATAAAGTTTTCGAGGCGGGAGAGTATAAAATCGAAATTGTTATAAAAGACGCCGACGGAAGCGAAGCCGCGCGCGCCGAAACTAAGCTTGCTGTCGTCGACGCGGCCGTTCCGAGGGCGCCGTTTAAGCACACGGAATGGTTCCACACGGACTGCCTCGCGAATTACTACGGCGTTTCGGTTTTTTCAAAGCGCTACTGGGAAATCACGGGCAATTTCATGAAATCGGCCGCAGGTCTTGGCGTCAACATGATACTGACGCCGGTCGTGACTCCGCCGCTTGACACTATACAGGGCGGCGAGCGGACCACCGTGCAGCTCGCCGACATTTTTTTTGAAAACGGAAAATATCGATTCGGCTTCGATATGCTCTCGCGCTGGATCGATATCGCCAAAGACGCCGGGATCGAGTATTTCGAGATATGCCATCTCTTCACGCAGTGGGGCGCCCTGCACGCGCCGAAAATACTCGTCTCGACCGACGGCGGCGCGCCGGAGCAAAAATTCGGCTGGGAAACCGCGGCCGACGGGGACGAATATGTCGGTTTTCTGCGGCAATTTATTCCGGCGCTGCGCGATTTTTTAGATAAAAAAGGCGTCCTTAAAAATTCATATTTCCATATTTCCGACGAGCCCGGCCCGGAGCAGTTTGGCCAGTACAAAAAGCTCCATTCGATAATGAAGCCGCTGCTTGCGGGTTGCAAGATTTTCGACGCGCTCTCCGACCCGGCGTTTTACTCCGAGGGCCTTGTCGAGATACCCGTAGTCGCGACCGACCATTACGAGGGCTTCGAGGCATTGGGCGTCAAGGAAAAGTGGGTCTACTACTGCTGCGGGCAATCCAACCTGGTTTCCAACCGCTTCATCGCGTTGCCTTCCGCGCGCTCGCGGATACTTGGGGTGCAG
>WREB01000037.1 GCA_009779525.1 Defluviitaleaceae bacterium | reverse complement strand
TGTAACGTTGATATGACTGCATTGTAATGATTCTTCGGTCGTTGTACTCCCTCAGAATGACATCAAAACAGAGTTAATGCAGTGGAATCAACTATTCTTACCGTTAATAGTTATACTTAAGCACGTTCTCTTTCATAGCGAAATATGCGGGCTTCGGGTTGTTCTTCCCATCCGTTATGCCCCATGAGCATTCCGCCGGGCAGTTGGGCTTCCCGCAATGCCAGCATATGTCGTCGTCGCCCCACGAGTAGTAGAGGAACCCCATGCAGTTGGGGTATGTCAGAAGCAAGCGGACGCCGGCCGCGGCGTATTCGGCCTGCTCCGCCTCGGAATGCTCTTTGTGCCATACGTATGGGAAGTGCCCGTCCTCGAAGCACGGCCTCCCGGTCTTGCCCCTAAACGCCTCCCCGCCTTCGGACGCGTAGCCCCATTCATTTATGAATACCGGCTTGTCAGTCAGCCCGTGCAAAAAATCGATGGCCTCGGTCCAATCGTTGACCTTGCCCGGGCCCCAGGTGCCGAAATACGCGTCGACCCCGACGTAATCAAGCAAATCGGGGTTGTCTACGTAGCAGAGGTCGTACAGATACTTTGCGTTCGCCTCGTCGTAGCTCGCGGGGTTGATGCCAAGCACGGCGCTAGGGTTCCCCGCTCGAAGCCCCTTTGCAGACGCGACCAGGTACCGCCCCGCCTGCTCGAGCGTCATGTCGCCTCGAAACTCCTTGATGTCCATTTCGTTAGATACCTGCCACATCCCGATATAATCCTTCGTGTCCTCGGCCAGCCTTTTCATCGCGCGGTAGACGATGTCGTAATATTCGTCGCAATCGGGCCGGCCGACCCAATCGGGAAGGCAGCGTCTCGTCTTCTGCTCGCCCGCCTTTTCGTCGAACATCCAAACCTCGGGTATCGGCGAAACGGCGATCTGCTTCAGTCCCGCCGCCGCCGCGCGCTTGTAGACCCCGATGCATTCCAGATGCTTGGGATTTACGTCGTTTTCGCTTTCGCCGAACGGAAGGGCGGAATACTGCCTGATCCATTCGAACCCCGCCTCGCGCATCAGCCTGTAATCCTCGTCGATCCTGCTTTCGTTCGCCTCGCCGATGCAAATGCCGACTATCCGCTTCGCCATTACGGCACGCTCCCTTTGATTTATCGATCGTTCATTCGCTACAGTGACCAAGTTTACATTAAATATAGTGCGCGGCGGAATTGGCCCGATAATCCGTTGGCTGACCGTTCCCATGAATCGGGCCGTTATCCGTTCGCCGAATCACATTCGGAAATGCTTCGATAGTTCGGCTTCGTTTTTAATTAAATAATCTTCGCTTTCGCGGACCCATCGCAGCCCGTCGGTGTTGCCGCGTGCCGCGAACGATTTTCCGACACGCCGCATTTGTCCGCGGATTTTTTCCGCGAGAGTGTCGCGCCCGGCTTTGCTAAGCCCGTAAGCGTCAAGCAGCGTTTTTATCTCGCGCCCCTTTTGCCGGGCCGTTCGTTCGTTTTCGCCGATCGAACTCCACATCCAGGCGGCGTACGCCAGGTCGGCGACAGGTTCGCCGACGCCCGCCGCGTCCCAGTCGAAGACCGCGTAGGGCAGGCCGTTTTCAAACATGAAGTTGCATGGGGAAAGATCGTTATGGCAAACCGTAAACCCGTCCGGGCAGCCTGGATAGTCCGAAAGCGCCTCGTGCAGTTTCTTTATTATAGTTCCCGCCGCAAATAGCTGCCCTTCGCTCGGCCGCCAATCGTCGCGTCCGTCGTAGGTCCCGAGATCAGTCGGCGCGATTCCTTTTAAAAATGACGTGATCTCGCGCCCGTCGTCCGCCAGACCAATAAATTTCGGCGCGGCGCCAACACCTTTACGCTCGAGCCAGTGTAGCGTCTCGTGCGCGAAAGGCGAATTCGCATTGCAGGGCCGCAGGACATGATCACCCCTCCTGACCACGCCCCGCGTAATCCTGCCGCCTACAAGCGGGACTTCAACGCGTTCCAAAACTACATCCTTTTATATTAATTCATTCCGGTTCATGCGATACGATTATAACATCGCGGGCGCCCCCATTTCACCGTCCGACTCAAGCGGCTTGTGTGCTATAATCGGCGCGGCATTTATTATTAAGGAGAAAAAAATGAACGAGATAAAGATATCCCCTCTCGAATTAATCGAAGTTTCCTCGATCGGCCGCGAAAGTGCGCGCTCCCCCTGGAAGGCGTACTCAAACGGCAAGGAGGCGCTTGATTCAATCGGCGAGCCCGACCCGCTTTCTTGCAACGTCGTTTCGCTTAACGGCGAATGGTCGTTTAAATACTATCAAAACCCCGACGAGCCGGACGATTTTTTCGAGCCGGAAAACGAAAGGGCCGGGTTTACGAAAATTATGGTGCCGGGCTGCTGGGAGCTTTACGGGCACGGCGAGCCGATCTATACGAACATGCACTATCCTTGGGACTACGGAGGGGGCGGAAGGCATCTGGTCAATCCGAACGCCGGCCTTGGCAGCGTCCCGAATCCTCCGTTTAGCCCGGAAAAAAACCCCACGGGATGCTATTACAAGTCGTTTGCGCTTCCGGACGGTTTTTTCGGCAAGGATGTCTTTCTTCGGTTCGACGGCGTCGAGACGGCGTATTTGCTTTACGTGAACGGGCGGTTCGCGGGCTACGCGGAAGACAGCAAGCTCCCCTCGGAATTTAACGTGACGCGCTTCGTTAAAAAAGGCGAAAACTCGGTCGCGCTTAAAGTGATGCGCTGGGGCAAAAGCGCCTACCTTGAGGACCAGGACTACTGGCACCTTTCGGGAATCCACCGCGACGTCTGGCTGACATGCAAGCCGGCGCACCGCATCGAGGATTATAAAATCACCGCGCTCCCCGACAAATGCGGGCGCGGCGGCAAGTTTTCGATCGACGTGTTCATCTCCCGCGCCGACGGGTATGCCGACAACTGCGTCCGCGTTTCGCTGCACGACAAAAGCGGCGCGCAAGTCGCCTCGGGCGAATCGCGGGTAAACGCCCACGCCCCGTACGCCACGGCCGGCCAGCCGACCTCAAACGCGGCGCGCGTTAGTTTTAACATCGAAAATATTTTCGAATGGTCGCCCGAGGAACCGTATTTGTACTCCGCCGTAATAACGTTGATTAACCCAAATGGCGCCGACATCGACGCCGAAACCTGCAGGGTGGGTTTCAAGAGGGTCGAAATCGTAAACGGAATTTTATACATAAACGGGCAACGATTCGTCGCCCGAGGAGTCAACAGGCACCACCACCAGTACGACTCCGGGCGGGCCGTGGCAAAAGAATTTATGGTCAGGGAAATCATCGAAATGAAGCGGATGAACGTGAATTCGGTTCGAACCTGCCACTACCCGGACAGCCCGCTTTGGTACGACCTGTGCGACGAATACGGAATCCTCGTCGTCTGCGAGTGCAACCTAGAGACGCACGGCGTGATGGGCCAGCTTTCGCACGACCCTTCGTGGTCCCATCTTTACCTCGAGCGCGCGTGGCGCATGGCGCGCTTTTTCAAAAACCACGCGTGCGTCTATTCGTGGTCGCTCGGAAACGAAAGCGGAACCGGCGCGAACCACGCCGCGATGGCGGGGTTTTTGCGCGAGTACGACCCGACGCGGCTCTGCCAGTACGAAGCGGGCGAGCCGGGCAAAAACGTCTCCGACATCAGGGGCAACATGTACGCCCCGGTCTCGAAGATAATGGAAATGATAGCCGACACCGAAGACGACAGGCCGATCATATTGGTCGAATATTTATACCAGATACGAAACAGCGGGGGCGGGCTTAAAAATTTCGTCGAGCTGACCGAAAAATACGGGCGCTTCCAGGGCGGATACGTTTGGGATTGGTCGGACAAGTGCCTGCTTAGCAAGACGGCCGGCGGAATGGAATTTTTTGCCTACGGCGGCGATTTCGGCGAAGAAATGACAGATCCCGACTGCCCGCCTTACATGACAAACAACGGCGTCGTGCTGCCGGATCTGACCTGGAAACCCGTCGCGCTCGAATTGAAGCAGGCCTACGCGCCGGTCGTCATACGGCCGGCCGAATCCATCGGGCCTTGGTCGGTCAAGCGGGGCGCAGACAGGTACGTCGTCATTAACAAGTCATGCGCAAAGCCGACCAACGATTTCGTCATTACGGCAAAGCTTCGGGAAAACGGGATTCCCGTCTTCGAGCAGGTTTGGGACGCGCCGGAAGTGGCGCCCCTTTCGCAGGCGGCGTTTTCGTTTACGCCCAAATATAGTTTTGACGACGGCGCCGAATACCACGTCGAGTTTTCGGTTTCGCTTAAGCACGGCTGCGCCTACGCGGACGCGGGATACGAAACCGGTTTCTTCCAATACCCGCTTGCAGCGCCCGCGCGGCCGGTTAATTTATGCGGGGCGTCAAGGCCTTCCAGCGCGCTGCGGTTAATAAAGGACGAAGGCGAAATCACCGTTTCGACAGTCGCGTTCGAATTTTTGCTAAACAGGGCTGACGGAAGCATAAAATTGAAAAAAAGCGGCGAAACCGTCATAGAACGCGGCGGGATCCCCGTGACCGACAGGCCCTATACCGGGATGGACGCGCGGCCCGGCTGGGGATGGCACGGGATGTTCGAGGCGTCGCGGCCGGAAAACCAAGTAATAAAAGTCGGGTATACGGACGCGCACATTTCATCTGAAGGCGGCTTTGCGCACGCGACGGCCGAGTTTATTTTGGAATCTGAAATAAACGGAAAGAAATACGAATCGCGGGCGGCGGTCCGCTATACGGTAGGCGCCCAGGGCGAAATCGAAGTTGACGCTTCGTTTTTGATCAACCCCGCGCTCGAGTTCATACCGCGCGCCGGCATATCGTTCGCGCTTCCCAAGGAATTCGCGAAGCTCGCCTATTTCGGGATGGGCGAGAACGAAAACTATTCCGACCGGCTGCTTTCGACGAAACTCGGCGTATTTAACTCGACCGTGGGCGAGCAGGCCTTTCCGTTTATCCCGCCTTCGGAAACCGGAGGGCACGAGCAGACCCGCTGGCTTACGCTTGAAAACGGACGCGGCGGAAAGCTAAGAGTTGTGGGCGCGCGCCCGTTCCATTTCGACGCGAGGCCGAATAGCATCGACGAATACAAGGCCGCCGCGCACGGCCACGAACTGCCTGTCAGCCGCGAAGTCACGCTAAACGTCGACGCCGCGCATTCGGGGATCGGTTCGAACATGGGCTGGAGCACTGACTTTTCGGCGGAGCACGTGGTCAAGGCCGCCGAACATCACATAAGGTTTATTTTAGATTAATATAATCAAGGCGATCATTTCCAAATCGACCGTCCCGCCGTTTTTTACGCCGTGGCCGCAGCCGTCGGGAGTATATGCGACGTCCCCCACGGTCAGCGTCGTTTCGGCGCCGTTGTCGTTGTAGCTTGCCGTGCCTTTCATTATGTAATAAGTTTCGGTTTCGCCCTCGTGGGTATGGTACCCGATCGAGCAGCCGGGCTTAAGCACCACGCGCGCGTAAAGGCGGCCCTTTTGACAAAGCCCGTCCTTGTCAAGCAGGTGCTCGATTATCACGCTGCCTTCGCCGCCGCGCATTTTTTCGTTTACGGCTACGCAAAGCTCCTCTTTTTTCTTTATCATCGTATTCGCATCCTTCGCCTTTTTCATTAATATTATCATAGCTGAAGCTAAAACGCGCGCTGTTTCGCCTCGGAACGTTTTGCAAAAAAACGCGTTATAAAATAACGGTTGAATTAATGCCGCTTTTTGCATAATATGGTTTTTATTTCAGCGAAAATAAAATCTGCGCGTATCGAGGGCAACGCCACTTAATTTCGGTTATCCGATTACATGACGGGGAGGTCACGTAATGCTTAAATGCGTATCGTTTATGCTGAAGGCGCTTCCGATTTTGGCCGGGGCGCTATTAATTTTTTCGGCGTGCCAGATTTTCGGCAAAAACAACCTGGTCGGCGTTTCCATGCCGTCGAAGGAGCAGCAGCGCTGGACGCAGGACGGCGACAACATCAAGAAGCAGCTTCAGGCGAAGGGCTACAGGGTGGAGCTCAGGAACGCCGACGGCGAGATCGAGCGGCAAATCGAGCAGGTGCAGGAACTCATCGACATGAATTGCAAGATCATCGTCATAACGGCGATCGACGGCGACAGCTTCACGGAGGTCTTGAAGAACGCGGCCAAAAAAAAGATAACCGTTATCTCGTACGACCGCCTCATATCAAACACCCCAACGATGGATTATTACCTGACGTTCGATAACGTGGAAGTCGGCGTCATGCAGGCGGGCTTTATCGAGGACGCCTTCAACCTGAAGGACGGGAAGTCGAAGATAACGCTCGAAATCTTTTCGGGCGCGCTTGACGACAGCTGCACGCCCGACTACTACGAGGGCCAGATGAGCGTGCTGAAAAAATATATCGACAACGGCCAGGTAACGGTTAAAAGCGGGCAGACGTCGCTAAACGACACCGCGACGTTCGACTGGAGCGGCGAAGTCGCCGCCGGCCGGCTCGCCGGAATACTTGCGGAGCATTATTCAAGCGAAAAGCTTGACGCGGTGCTTTCGACATACGACGGTATGTCGGTCGAAATGATTCAAACGCTTAAAGACCACGGGTACGGGACGGCCGATCTGCCGCTTCCGGTGATGACCGGGCAGGACTGCGACATAGCGAGCGTCGTCTCAATCATCAACGGCGAACAGTCGATGTCCGTTTTCCTTGACACGAGGACGCTCGCGGCGAGGACGGTCGAGATGATCGACGATATCATGGTCGGCAAGAAACCAGCGATAAACGACGAAAACAGGTACCATAACGGCGTAAAGACGGTTCCCGCGGCGATATG
Organism: Defluviitaleaceae bacterium; assembly: GCA_009779525.1. The sequence goes on along the minus strand of WREB01000037.1, from coordinate 1,243 downwards.
CAACCCGGTCCTTGTAAGCATAAGCAACTACAAGGAAGTATTGATCGACAGCGGCTACTATAAAGAGTCGGAGCTAAGGTAGCCGGCGCAAACCCATTTTCATTTCGACGGCGGTGTTCGTTTGCGTCTGTTTGGTAAATATAAAAACAACATAAGCGTCAAGGTGATTTCGATGATTTTCGTCGGGATCGTCACGCTTTCGGCGACGCTTACGACGACGAGCACGCTTATGATACGCTCTGTATTCGAGCAGCTTTACATGGAAAAACTCATGACCGCCCCCCTCGTTTTGCTCGCGCAGTACGCGGCCGAGGATTTCGCCCCGTTTATCGAAAAGCTTGGATCAAGCCCGGCGTTTACGGAAGGCGCCGCCAAGTACCTGGAGGATCGGCGGCTGGTTGGCGAACTTGACGGAATCGAGGGCGCGGAGCATACCGAAGGCTACTACGCGGCGAAGAACCGCATGGCCGAATACCGAAAGGCGATCGCTTCGCTTAAGGACGAGGATTATTTTTCGCTGTACAAGCGGCTGCTCGAAGTCCGCGTCGGAACCGGTGTAAAATATTTGTACGTAGTCGCGGACCTCGGGATCGAAGGGGCCTACGCGTACATCTTCAACGCGATATTCCAGGGCGACACCGTAAACGCCGAAAACGACGATTTCGGAACGCTGGATTTTAGCGAAAATTTTCCGCAAATCGAGCGCGTCTTCAGCGAAGGCGAATCCGTGATGGAATACGGAAACTACGGAAGCAAAAATTTCGGCGCGCTCTGCTATTCATACACGCCGGTGCTTGATCGGCGCGGCAACGTGACCGCGGTCATAGGCGTCGACATAAACTTGCAATCCCTTAACAGCCAGCTTGAGACGTTCGTTTCTATCAGCATCTTTTCGGTGGTCCTCATCACCCTGGTCATCTCGCTGACGCTTTTCCTTACGCTTAGAAAAATCATAATAAATCCGATCAAGGCGCTCACCGAAATTTCCGGCAAGTTGGCGGCCGGCAACATCGACAACCTGATCCCCGAGTGGATCACGGCGCGGCCGGACGAAATGGGTAAGCTCGGCAGGTCCTACGAATCGATGAACGCCGCGGTCCGCGAGATGTACTTCAACAACAACATCCTGTTCGAGGCGGTTTTTTCGGGGAAGCTCGGAACGCGGATCGATTCGGCGCCGTTCCAGGGCTATTTCGCCCAGCTTGTCTTGAAGATGAACGAAACCCTCGACATAATCGGCGCC
>WREB01000036.1 GCA_009779525.1 Defluviitaleaceae bacterium | reverse complement strand
GGGCTCGAATTGCAACCGTTCTGTTATTGCGGGCTCGACTTGCAACCGTTCTGTTATTGCGGGCTCGACCCGCAATCCCTAAAAATTAATAACGGCTCATGTCCGCAATGACGCACTTTTTACCTTCTCCAGTCAACCCTTTCCTCGAAGCTCTTCCTCGGGGGCTGGCTGTGTTTTTCCGCGGGGACCCCGACCGGAAGCACGCAGCGCACGTTTTTGCCGTCGCCGATTGCAAGCAGCCCAGCGATTTTTTCGCAGACGCCGTTTAGCCTTGTCGCGCCGTCGGTCCAGCACGTGGCGTAGCCTTGCGCCGTTATCGCAAGCAGCATGTTCTCGACCGCGGCGCCGTAGTCCTCCTTCTCAAACTCCAGGCCGAAACCGAAAACCTTTTTTTCGGTCGCGACGACGATCGCGGCCCCGGCGCCAACGGCGAAATTTTCGTCTATCGCGGCAAAAACTTTTTTTAGAAGCGCCGGTTCCGTTATCAATACGAAGCTCGTCGTCTGCGCGTTGCAACCGGACGGCGCGCGTATCCCGGCGTCGAGTATCGAAATTAAGTCCCCGTCGGGAACGGCCGCGCCGGTGTATGCGCCCCTGTAGCTGTGCCTCGCCTTTACGGTTTCGAAAAAATCCATTTTAGCCTCCGGTTTTTTTGGTATTATACCCGAAAGCAGCCGGAAGATTAAACGCGCCGCCGCGCGCGGCGCCAACGCGGAGGGTTTGTATATGAAGAAAAAATTAAGGCGGTGCGAAAGCTTTTTCGGGATGCATTTCGATTTCCACGCGAGCACCGACAACGACTCTATCGGCGCTAATACGACCGCCGAATCGATCCAGAAAATAATCGACGAAACGGGGCCCGACTACATCCAAACCGACTGCAAGGGCCACCCGGGCTACGCAAGCTACCCGACGTCGCTTGGCAACGCGGCGCCGGGCGTTAAGGCCGACGCGCTAAAGATCTGGAGGGACGTCACCGATCGAAACGGCGTCGGGCTGTATGTGCATTATTCCGGCGTTTGGGACACCTTCGCGATAAAAAGGAATCCAAGCTACGCGCGAATCGACGAAAACGGAATACCCGACAAAAACAACACTTCGCTCTATACGCGGGCTTACCTGGACGAGGTCTTGATACCTCAGATGAAGGAGCTGGCGTTAAAATACGGGATAGACGGGGCATGGATCGACGGGGACTGCTGGGCGAGCTGCCAGGACTACTGCGAGGCGTCGATAGCAAAATTCCGCGAAACCTACGGCGACGCCGAAATCCCGAAGAAACCGGAAGACGAACTCTTTTACGAATTCACCGAGTTAAACCGCGAGGCGTTCCGCGAGCACGTCAGGTATTACGTAAAAAAGATCCATTCGTTCGCGCCGGAGTTCGACCTCTGCAGCAACTGGGCGTTCACCACGCAGATGCCGGACCCCGTTTCCGCCGACGTCGACTATATTTCCGGCGACGTTGTGCCGGACAGCCTTTGGAAAGGCCTGTTCGAGTCGCGTGTGATAAACAAGCAGGGGCTTCCGTGGGATTTGATGGCGTGGGGCTTCGGATACAAGTTCGGGAGCGGCATGAATTCGATAAAGTCCGCCGTTCAACTGCAGCAGGAAGCCGCGGGCGTGATATCGGCGGGCGGCGGTTTCCAAATCTACTTCCAGCAGAAGCGCGACGGAAGCGTGAAAGAATACGTGCTGGGCGTCGCGAAAGAAGTCGCGAGCTTCGTCCGCGCGAGGCAGGATTTCTGCCACAAAGCCGCGCCGGTCCCGCAGGTCGGGCTCCTGCTTTCCTCATATGATTTTTATAAAAAGAACCGGCGAAACTTCTCCACCTGGGACGGCAGCAACGACGCGGTGATCGCGCTGTTCCAATGCCTATCAGAGTCGGGTGAAAGCGTCGAGGTGCTGCTCGAGCACCACGAGATCGAAAAATATCCCGTGGTCGTGCTGCCCGAACTAAAATATATGCGAGACGACTTTAAAAACCGGCTCGAGCGCTACGCCGCAAACGGCGGAAAGCTGGTAATAATCGGCGAAACCGGCGGACACTTCTTCGATTTCGAAATGAAGGAGCGGAAATCCGGGGCGTTTTTAAAACACCGCGGGCAAATTTGCGGGGCGCAAATAAAATCGTTCGAACCGGATTTTTCCGGCGGGAGGACGCTTGGCGAACTCATCGGCGTCGACGACTTAAACGAAAAAGGTTCGCCCGCCGCATATTTTACGGAATGCGGAAAAGGAATGAAGGCGTTCGTCGCGTTTAACGCGGGCGAGCTTTGCAAGTCGGGGCAGCGCCCGCTGCTTAGAAAATTTTTCAGGGACGTTGTCGGCGAATTGTTCCCGGAAAGGCTGGTTAAGATAAAAGGGAGCTCGCGGGCCGTTGTTTCGCTCATGGAAAAGGGCGGGGATTTGATCGTAAATCTGCTTAACGCGGGCGGCGACTATTCCAATCCAGGCGCGTTCACTTTCGACGAAATTCCGCCGACCGGCCCGGTCGAAGTTTTTATCAGGGAGACGAAGCCAGTCAAAGAAATAGTCCGGCAGCCGGACGGAGCAATACAAGAAGCCGTCCGCCGGGACGGATACTTGACCGTTACAGTCCCCGAAGTGGGGATACACGCGGCGCTGGTCGTCAAATATTGATTAAAAAATTTAAAGTATTATAATGATATCCGGTTAGGGGGGTTTTGGCATGAATGCGGTCGGCGGAATTAACGGAATATTCTCGATGCTTCCGGTTGGCGGCGCCTACCCCGCCTTTAACTTCCAGACGTCGTTATTCGCTCCGCAGCCCAAGCAACAAAGCGCGCAAAGCGACGCGGCGCGCTCCTACATGGCCGCGATCAAGGATTACGGAAGCGGACTTAGAAGCGCGCTGTCCGAAATAAGCGGCGCCGGCCGCCAGATATTTAACAAGCTGGCTGGCGTATCCTCAAACGACGGCGCGCTATCGGTGGGCGTAAAAAACCAGGCCGACGCCGCGCGCTTTAAAAACGCGGGCGGCGCAAAGACCGTGACGGTTGGGCAGCTCGCGACAAGCCAGCAAAACGCGGGCGCTTCCCTCAGCTCCGTCTCGCCGAGCGGTGTCGGCGCGGGCACAAACCGCTTCACGATCGAAAAGGACGGGAAGGTCTACAGTTTTTCCGCCGAAATCAAGTCGACCGATTCGGCGCGGACGGCGCAGCAAAAAACCGCCGACGCGATAAATAAGCAAAACTCCGGCGTCAGCGCGTCCGTCCAATACGACGAAAAGACAAAGCGCTCGTCCCTCGTGATCACGTCAAAGGATACGGGCGCAGGCGGCGCGTTCAGCGTTTCGGATTCGTCCGGAGGCAATCTGATCCAAAAGCTCGGCGCGGCAGCTCCGACCCGCGAGGCGAAGGACGCGGTCTACTTCGTCAACGGGACCGAAAAAACTTCGGCGACCAACTCGGTCGACTTTGGCGACGGCCTTACGGGTACGTTGCTTAAGGCGGGCGCAGGCGACATTAACGTTTCGGTAAAAAAAGACGTCGCGGGCATTTACGACGCCGTGGGCGAAGTGGTCAGTAAGTTTAACAACCTGCTTGGCGCCGCCAAAAGCTTCGGCGGAGACAGGGGCGCGGACAGCCTGCGTCAAAGGCTCGACTCGATTTCGTCGTCTTACGAGCCTTCGCTAAATCGCATCGGCATCACCCGCAACAAGGACGGTAATTTGGATATCGACGAAAAAAAGCTTAGGAAGGCCTTTGAGGACGGTTCGGCCGAACGCTTCCTCGGTAACGGCAGCGCAGGTTTCATAAGCGCCCTTGAAGGGGTCGCGAGGCGCGCCGAAACGGACCCGGGGCAGTTCCTAAGCCGCCAGAGGCGCGACGAGTTGACTAAGTCCGCCGCCGGCCCCGCCGACATGAGCGACATGTACTACCGCTTCATGGCCAACCGGGAATATTCGCAGCTGTCCAATATCGGCCTGTTGTTAAATATGGAAGTATAGCAACCGTCGGACGCCCCCGCCTTGCAAGTGTCGGCAAGTCCCGGGCGCTGTCGGCCCAAAGGGCCGAAGGAAAAAATAAAAGCCGCTCCTGATCAGGGCGGTTTTTTATTTTACAACTCCCCCGCCAGGCCGTCGCCGCCTGGGCTGACCGCATATATTTTGACATCGCGCATTTGCCCCAACAAATTTTCGCATGATTCGACGGTCACGCGGGCGCCGCGCCCCGTCTCCCCCTCGAATTTACCCGGCCTCGGCCGCGTCAAAAAAAGCGCGCGTTCGGTTTGCCCGACCGATCCGTATAAAAACGAATAGCGCGCCTGCTGCTTGATCCCCTGCAGCAGCAAAGCCCGCTCCGCTTTCTTGTGCTCGCCAACCGAACCCGGCATATCGGCCGCCTTGGTGCCGGCCCGGAGCGAAAACTTGAAAATGTGGATGTCGTCGAAGCGGCACTTCACGATATTGGCGCAGCACTCCCTAAAATTTTTGTCGCTCTCGCCGGGATAGCCGACGATGATGTCTGTCGTGACCGAAGCGCCATGGACCGCTTCGCGGAGTTTTTCGATCGCCGCGTAGTATTCGCCGAAGGCGTAGCCCCGGTCCATCGCGGCAAGCGTCGCGTCGCAGCCGCTTTGAAGCGATACGTGAAAGCGCGGGCAAAGTTTTTTTGACGTCCGCGCGGCTTCGATAAATTCGCTATCGAGCGCGTTCGGCTCGAGCGAGCTTAGCCTAACGCGCCGGATTCCGTCGATTTTATCCGCCATGCGCATCACGTCCGGAAGCCTGTGCGGACCGTCGGCGTAAAGCGAAAGATTTACGCCCGAAAGTACGGCTTCCGCGCAGCCCGCTTCCGCCTTCGCAAGAAGTTCCTGCCTTATTTCGTCAAGCGGTACGGAAACCGGCCCTCCCCTGAGCCTCGGCACGACGCAGTAGCCGCAGCGCCTGTCGCAGCCGCTTTGCACGAGTACATAAGACCTGGCGCATGACGCTGCGCCGCTAATTATTTTAATATGATTATTTACGAGAGTATCATTTGAATCATTCTTATCGAATATTCTTTTGCTTATAATATCGACGGCGCGGTACTTGTCGTTGCCGAGCCAAAAGTCCGCCTCGGGCGGCGGCTTTGCGCCGTCTTGCGCCAAAAGCTCCCCCGCGCAGCCGACGACCGCGATCACGGCGCCGGCGTTTTTTATGCGAAGCCTTTTTACGAGCTGCGCCGCGCCTTTTGCCGCGATTTGCGTCACGGCGCACGAATTTATCACGATTGCGTCCGAATCGCCGCCCTCGGAAATTTTAAAGCCCGCCTGCGAAAACATGGCGCACAGCTTTTCAGTTTCCGCGAGGTTGACGTTGCAACCCATCGTGTAAAACGAGACTGACGGCATCAAATCCCCCTTTGCGAAATAAATCGTTGATCGGCGCGTTAAACGCGCAATTATTCGCTTGATTATAAGCCACGCGCACATATAATGGTTGAGGCGGAAATAATTTTCGTTAAATAATGGATGACGAGGGGACCGGGCGATGGAGCAGCTAACTGGTTACGAACGCACGAGAAGGATGCTTAAGCGCGAGAAGGGCGACCGGATCGGCGCGTTCGAGCATTTTTGGGGCGACACGCGCAAGGCGTACGTCGACAAGGGCAAAATTAAGCCAGAAGAAAACTTAAACGAGCATTTCGACTACGACATCGTCACGGGCGGTTGGAACAATCTGGTCATTGACCTGGACTTCAAGCCGGAAGTCGTCGAGGAAACCGAGGAGACCGTGCTAACTCGAGACGGCAACGGGGCGCTTTTGCGCAGGCACAAAAAGCACGACACGACGCCCGAGCACGTGGACTTCGCGGTAAAGTGCCGCGAGGACTGGAACAAAGTGAGGGGCATGCTGCTCGAGCCGGACGAGCGCAGGATCAACTTCGAGGGCTACCGCAGCGCGAAGCAGTACGCGAAGGAGCATAAAAAATTCTTCATGAGCTCCGGCGTCAACGTTTTCGAGCTGATGCATCCCGTTTGCGGCCACGAGTACATGCTGATGGGGATGGCGCTCGACCCCGAATGGATCGAGGACATGGTGAAGGTCTATTCGGACTTAAGCCTCGCGCTCCAGGACATCTTGTTCGCAAAGGAAGGACTGCCAGACGGCGTCTGGTACTACGAGGACATGGGTTTTAAAAACAGGCCGTTCATGTCGCCGCAGATGTATATGGACCTAATATTCCCGGCGCACAAGCGCACGTTCGGCTACGCGCGCGAGCGCAAGCTCCCGGTGACGGTCCATTCGTGCGGATACGTCGAGCCGCTTATCCCGGGCCTGCTTGAAGCGGGAATGGACTGCCTGCAGGTCATCGAAATAAAAGCGGGAATGGATCTGCTCCGCATCTACAAAGAATACGGCGACCGCTTATCGCTGATGGGCGGTATCGACGTGCGCACGCTCTATTCAAACGACCGCGCCGTTATCGACAGGGAGCTTGAGTCTAAGATCCCGATCGTCAAGAAAAACTACGGCTACTGCCTCCACAGCGACCACTCCATACCTAACCAGGTGGACTACGAGACGCTCATATACTTCTACGAGAAGGCGTTTGAGCTGGGGAAGCACGAATAAAAATTTCGGCGAACGTTGCATAACTCAAATGAAAGCGGCGCTTCCCCTTGGCGGGCGGCGCCGTTTTAAGTCAGAACAGGCAAACGGCCGATTCGCGCTTGTAATCTTAACCGCACTTCACAAGCAACCTCGCTATGCGCAAAGCCATGTCGGCCTTGCGCTTTTCTTTGTCGCGCCAGCTGTCGGAATACCTGCCCTCCTTTATATGGCTGATATAGACGCCGCCGTTAAGCAGGCGTTCGGTTTCGGAAAGCAAATGAGGGATCACGCGTTCGCCCGCGAATTCGCCAAACGCCGAAAAACCGCAAAGCAGCTCCGATAGGTATAACCATTGGTTGAACTTTTTACCTTCAAATTTTTGCAAATCGGCCGGCGGCACGCCCGAGACATAGTAGACGCCGCCGTTCGCGTTCCAAAGATGCCCGAGCCAACGCCTTTGCAACGAATCGCTTAGGTAAGGCGAATTTTGCAAAAGCATCAGGCCGTACATGTTGCAAGGCGAAATGATGGACGGGGCGCGGTATTCGCGGACCTCCCGCTCAAAGAAGCCGGCGTCGAAGCGTCCGCCGACAAACGCCGCTTCAAGCGTGTTTGCCGCGGATTCCTGAAACGGTTTTTTTGTTTCGTTGTCCGGATCGAACATGTTAATGAGCGCCGCCGTCATGAACGGGCGGCAGTATATGTGGCCCCTCCCGCCGTCCCTGTGCTTCTCGACCGTGTCGGTCCACGCCGCTTCGCCGTTCATGTACCGCTCCATCAGCCCGATGCATTTGGAAATGATCGGGTCGTCCTTGGGAAGGCCGAGCTCGCCCGCCCGGCGTAGCGCCGCTTCGGTCGTGACGAATTTTTTTCTCGGCGCCTTCGAGTCCTGCGAATGTAACCTGCCCCACGAACCGTCAACTAATTGTTCGCCGGCCAGTTCAACGTAGTGCTTCGTCTGCCTCATTTTTTCGTAGGCGTCAGAATAGGCGGCGCCTTCAGCCTTAGCCTTGTAAATCTCTTTTTGCATGAGAAAAACCGGCAGGGGGTCTAGCGCCCGCCCGCTTAAATAATCGATTATCTGGCTCAGCGTAATCATTGGCAGCCTCGCGTTTCTGGATTCGTCGCGTAACCGACGATGTACTTCACGTAATTTACAATGCTCTCCATGAACCGCGCCTCGCCGGCCTCGCCTTTCGCGATGCGGGAGAGGGCGCGCTCCCATTTGCCGGTGGTCTCGGGCGACTTCAGCTCGACGGGCACCATGTCGATAATGCGGACGCCCTTTTCGGTCGCGTCGAGGCATTTTTGCCTGCGCGTTACATAGCCGACTTCAATAAGCCGCTCAATCGTCGCGGCGCGCGTCGCGGGGGTGCCGAGTCCCGAATCCTTAAGCTTTTCCCTAAGCGCCTCGTCTTCGATGAATCTACCCGCGTTTTCCATCGCGGATAAAAGCGACGCTTCTGTGTATGGCTTGGGGGGCTGCGTTTGTTTTTTCAGCGCCTGCGCCGCACGCGCCGTCACGGAATCGCCGGCGCAAAGCATTTTTAATACGCCGTCC
>WREB01000035.1 GCA_009779525.1 Defluviitaleaceae bacterium | reverse complement strand
TATTCGATCTCATCAAGGTTCCGCTTTTTTATATCCAGCCGGCGCTCCTGGATTTTTACGAGTTCGGCGGTCCGTTTCGCTTCGGCAGCCGGCTCCCTGATTAAAATCAAGAACGCGGCGGCCGCGATCAGCGCGTTTATCGCTATGAAAACCGCGGCTTTTCTTTTAAACCCCGCCATGCTCCGGTCAGTCCCCATGCCGCAAGTCAAGCCCGTATTCATACCCGGACGCATAACCGGCGCTTAACCCGCGCAGGACATACCGGTACGAACCGTCGCCAAGGCGCCTCGCCGGACCGTATAAAACGCTTTTTTGAGGCGCGTATTCACCTATTTTTAACCTGTGCGATTCTATGAGCGCGTAATCGCGCGTAATGGCGGTTACCGCGAACGAGTCGGAATCAATCTCGATTGATATCAGTTCGACCCCCCGCGGAGCCGATTCGTTTAGATGCGCGAAGAACCCGTAGTCGAACGGTTCGGATGGCAACGCCGAATAAAACGCGTCAGTCAAGGCGGCGAGGGCGTTTACCGTTTTCACGGCTTCGGCGTACCTGTCGGCCTCGTCGTACGCCGGGTCATCTATTTGGACGCGCAGGCTTTCGGAGCGCGATTCCAGCATATAAAGCCGCAGCCGCGTCACGAAGACGATCGCAAATAGCACGACAAGCGCCGCGGCTTCCATTGCCGCGAACGCGAGCAACCGGCGCCGCGCCTTACGTTTTTCGCGGATCGGCCAGGGAAGAAGGTCGAGCCTTTCGGCCGCCTTAGGCATCTCGCGCCGCAATCTTGTAAAAATCGCTTAACATATCGCCGTTTACCTCAAAAGCCATTTTTACGGACGCGAAATAATCGCCGATCCATTCGTATCCGTCCGGTTCGCTCGAAAATAATACGGCGGCGGAACCGTCCTCAACCGTTCGCGTGGCCTTAACGATCCGATCCAGTTCAAGCAGCCTGTATTCCGGATCTGAACTGACGAAAAATATTCCGGCGGGCTTCCCGCCCTCGAACGCGATCAGCCGCGTTCCGCCCTCCTGCGGAATCATGGCGACGGCGGCCGGCTTGGCGGATTCGCATACGCAGCGGATCGCCGCGTATTCCGAAGTGACGATCCGCTTTATTTTATCAGTTCTAATCCCCCAGGCGCCGCACATGCCGACGAGTCCCTCCGATATTTTTACCGGGAGCGCCGCGTGAAGAATCGTTTGGCACGGAAGCTTTTCGCGCCCGAATTCGTGCGTCTTTTCGTTCAAGCGGTCGCAAATCGGGAAATGCGCGCGCACCGCGTAGCCGGGCGTTTTGTTTAACGCGTTTTTTAACGCGCCGCCCCCGGCCAACCGGACGACGGTTTCGCGCGCGTTCGCGACCGGCACGCACGAAAGCCTGAATTTATCCATCCGGCCCTTAAGCCAATCCGATATTATCGCCGCGCCGTCGCCCGGGGCGTCCCAACCTGCGCCAAAGCGCGCGCTCTCGCCGTTCAAAACGATGTTTACGAACTCCGGGCCGGCTTCGGCCAACAATAAGTTACGTTCCAACTTTCACCTGCGCGATCACTTTTTTATAGCGGACGTCCGCGGAACCTGTCAGCGTGTACGGCTCCCCGAAAGTTTGGTCGGTCGTTATTCCGACGGTTATCCTGTCGCCGCCCGCGTATTCGACCGTTATGCTTTCGATGTGCGAAGCGAACTCGTCGTTCAAGCCGAATTCGAGCCTGTGGTATTTCGCCTCGCCCGGCAGCGCCTCGCGCTTGAAGAAGAATTCGTAGTCGTGCAGGGCGGGCCCGTTCCTCTCGGTGCATGTCAGCTTTTTTAAGACGCCGTCGGAATCGGTTTCAACTCTGACCGTTTCGGCCAGCTGGATGTTGGTTATGATCGCGTCGAGCGCAGCCCTCGCGTTTTCGAACGCTTCTTGCGAACCGACGAGCCTTTCTGACGCCCTCGCAGAATAAAGCAGCGCGCTTCCCGCTCCCGCCGCAAGAATCAACCAAAGCGCGAGCGCTACGGCCGCCTCGATCAGCGTGTAGCCGTTTTGGCGCTTCCGGCGCTTATCCGCCTGAGGCGTTTTTGACATACTTCTTTTCCTGTTCGTTCAACTGATTATAAACTTTCTGCCGTATCGTTTCGGGGCACGCCGATATGTCCACGTAGATTCCGCCGGTCGACTGGTCGTACGCCCAGGCGGCCCCGTCCGTCTGAACGGCGGCGCTTTCTTCGTCGATGTAGCCCTTTTCTCCAAGCTCTTTTATTATCGCGCCGACGCTTAAGGAAGATATCTGCTTCGACTGCTCGGCGTTGTACAAATCAAGCGCGTTTTTAATCACCCGCGCGGACTGCACGTCGCTTTTCAACCGAGCCTTGTCGGTCGTGTTAAGAAAGTTCGGGATAAGTATCGCGGCGATGATCGCAATCACCGCGAGCACGATAATCAGCTCGATCATCGTTATTCCCTTACAGCTTCGCATCGGAACCCTTCTTTCTAGATAACGCCGGTCAGCGAAAACGCGGGAAGTATGACGGCGAGCATCACCGCGCCGAGCATGAAGCCGAGCGCCACCGTAATCGCCGGCTCGATCAGTTTATTGAGCCGTTTGATCGCGTGCGTCAATTCGTAGCCGTAGTATTCGTCGCACTTTTTTACCGATTGGGCGAGGCGCCCGGTTTCCTCGCCTACGCGCGCCATTTCGGGAAAAAGCGGGTCGACGTATTTGATTTCTATAAGCGCCGACCAAAACGGGCTGCCTTCGGAAAGCCCCGAGGAAAGGACCGTCAGGTCGCGCTTGATTATTTCGTTTTGGGCGGATTCGGCGCAGACCGGTATCGCCTCGGTCACGGAATACCCCGACTCGAGCAGAAGCAGCAGCGTCTGCGCGATGCTACCGTTTGCCTTGAGCCTGTAGATCGGGAAAAGGAGCTTAACCCTCGAATAAAAGAGGCGTCCGGCTTCGAACCTCGAAAAAGTGGCAAGGCCTAACGCCGCGGCGGATGCGAACAATAACATTTGAAAAAAATTCTTCGATAAAAAATCCGCCGCCGACATTAGCGCCCGCGTCGGCGCCGGTATCCGCGCGCCCGCCGACGCGAATACGCGCGCGTACTCCGGGAGCACGAACGCCACCGCAAGCGCGACGACGCCTATCATAAGAAGCGTTACCGCGGCGGGGTACGCGAGCGCCGCCTTAAGCTCGTCGTTAAATTTTCGCCGCCGCTCGTAATAGTCGGCGAGCTGGCCCGCGACTCTCGGGAGCTTTGCGGTTTTTTCGCCCACGGCCAGAAGCTTGCAGGCGAAATCCGGAAACGCGCCTGACGACTCGCAGGCGCGGGCGAACGATTCCCCCTGCATGACCCCCGAATAAACGAAGCCGACGGCGCGGCGCGTTTTTGCCGAAGTTGCCCCGGCGCTTTCGACAAGCGCCGGAAGCGCGGTTTTTATCGGTATTCCCGCGTCAAGCATAAATGAAATCTTCCGGCTAAACAAGGCGGTATCCCTGAGCGACAATTTCGGGCGGCCGCGCTTTAGCATCTCTCCCAAGTCCGAGCTTAAGAGGTTTTTTTTCCGCGCTTCCATCAGTACACCTTAAGCGCGCGGATTATCTCGGAAGCCGAGGTGTTGCCTTCGCGCACGTTCCTGACGCCGCACCCGCGAAGCCCCGCCCCGTCCCTCAGGCGCGCGCGGGCCGTAAACTGTTCGGGCTTCTTTATCATCTTCCTGCGCTGGCCTTCGTCCATCAGGATATACTCGTAAACCGCGAAACGCCCCTTATAGCCCGTGTCGCCGCAGCGTCCGCAGCCTTTGCCGATCCATGCCGGCGCGTCTTCGGGAACGCCAAGCAAAAGCGCCTCCTCCGGCGTCAAAAGCGTTTGTTCCTTGCAGTTTTCGCAAAGCCGCCTCACGAGCCTTTGCGATATGATCCCCGATAGGGCGGAGGCGACCATGTACGGCTCGATGCCCATATCCACGAGCCGCTCCATCACGCCCGCGGCGTCGTTGGTATGCAGCGTCGAAAGCACGAGATGGCCCGTTATCGCGGCCTGTATCGCGATTCTAGCGGTTTCGGCGTCGCGGATTTCGCCGACCATTATTATGTCGGGGTCCTGGCGTAGGATGCTTCGGAGCGAATTGGCGAAGCCAAGCCCCGCGCCGGGCTCCACGTTCATGTGGTTGACTCCGGGTATCGGGTTTTCGACCGGGTCTTCGACCGTGACGATATTTACCCCGCCCGTGTTGAGCTCCTCAAGGAAGCACTTAAGCGTGGTCGATTTCCCGCATCCCGTCGGGCCGGTGATGAAAATCGCGCCGTACGGTATCGAAAACAAGCCGGTAAGTTTTTCTAAATCGTCGGCGAAAAAACCGAGCCCTTCTTTTTTAAAGCGCGCGGTCCGCCCGTAAAGCAGCCTGAGCGCGGCTTTTTCGCCGTATATCGTGGGAAGAGTGCTGAGCCTGAACTCTATCTTTTCGCCCTGGATTACGTCGGTGAACCGGCCGTCCTGCGGGACGCGCTTTTCGGCGATGTCCATGTTGCCCATCACCTTCAGGCGCGAAATGACGTTCGGGTGCATCGATATGTCGATCTTTTGAACGGCCGAAAGGCGCCCGTCCGCGCGGAAGCGCACCGTAAGCGTTTTTTCGCCCGGCTCGATGTGGATGTCGCTCGCGCGGGCGATCGCGGCGGACTCTATCAGCGAGTCCACAAGCTTCACCGCGGGCGCGTCCCTAAGCCTTGCGTCGGACGCCATGTCGCTCTTTAGCCGGTTGCCCCGATGCCCCTCCTCGTCGATGAACTGCGACTCGATCGAGCCGAGACGTTCGGAGCCGAATATTTTATTTATTTGGAAGCGGATCTCGTCCTCGCGCGCGAGCAGCGGCCAGACGAACAATCCCGTCGCGTCCGCGATGTCGGCGATCGCCCGCGCGTCGAGCGGGTCCCCCATGGCGACGAAGAGCCTGCCGTTTTCCATTTTGACAGGGATCGCCGCGTGCCTTTCGCATAAAAAAAGGCCCAGCGCCTTTGCCGCATCGGCATCGACCGCCAGGCCCGCGAGTTCGCAGGTTTCGATGTTAAATTCGGCGCGAAGCGTTTCCGAAAGCGAACCGAACCGCGCCGGATAGTCGTCCGCCTGATGCGCCGCAAGGCTCAGGCCCGCCGAAGCGCCGCTTCCCGCGGGCGAAAACCGCCTTTCGCCGCGCAAAGCCCCGGAAAGCATCAGTTCATTCCGTATTTCTTCTTGAACCTTTCGACGCGCCCGCCGGAATCGACGAGCATTTTCTGGCTTCCGGTGTAAAAAGGATGGCACTTCGAACAAACTTCGACGTGTATGTCCTTCTTCGTCGAGCCCGTCTCGAACTCGTTGCCGCAGTTGCATCTTACCTTCGCCTGAAAGTATTTCGGATGGATAGCCGCTTTCATGATTCACCATCCCTTCTGTTTTGATCGGCCCGGAAGGCCGCCGCGCGCCGCGCGCCAAAAGCGCGGCGAATTGGGATTGTATCACATGCGGCGAATCGGCACAAACTTATTTTTTTCGCGCGGCGCTCCGCCGGAAATATTTTTCGCCGCAGGCCTTGTCAAAATGTTTGTTCGAATTATAATGTATCGACCATATGTTCGATAACGGACGGTCAGGCCATGGAAAAGACGATACTCCACGCCGACGGCAACTGCTTCTACGCGAGCGTCGAGATGAAGATGAACCCGGCGCTGCGGGAGGTCCCGCTGGCGGTCGGCGGGGACGAGGACGCGAGGCACGGAATCGTGCTCGCCAAAAACGACATAGCGAAGAAGTACAAGGTGCAGACCGGCGAGGCCCTGGTTGTGGCGAGGCAGAAGTGCCCGGACCTAAGGGTCGTGCCCGCGCGCTACAACCTCTACCTCGAGCACGCGGCGCAAATGCGCGACTTGTTCCTGCAGTACACCGACCAGGTGGAGGCGTTCGGCCTGGACGAGTGCTGGCTCGACGTCACCAACAGCCTGCACCTTTTCGGGAGCGGGCGCGAGATCGCCGACGAAATACGGCGGCGCGTATGGGACGAGCTGCGCCTGACCCTTTCGGTCGGGGTGTCGTTCAACAAGATATTCGCGAAAATCGGCTCCGACATAAAAAAACCCGACGCGACCACGGTAATCACGCGCGGGGATTTCAGGCAGACGGTCTGGCCGCTTCCGGTGCAGGACCTGATGTACGTCGGGGCGTCCACGAAGGAGCGCCTCAGAAGGAGCCACATCCGCACGATCGGCCAGCTGGCGCGCACGGACCCGGGCGTCCTCCACGGGCTGCTCGGCAAGTGGGGCTACGTGCTCTGGGTCTTCGCGAACGGCGAGGATCCCGCCGCCGTCGCCGGGTTCGACGCGCAGCCGGTGATCAAGAGCGTCGGCAACTCGAGCACGACCCCGCACGACCTGAGGACCGAGCGCGACATCAAGATAACGCTGTACCTGATGGCCGAAAGCGTCGCCGCAAGGCTGCGCGAGTACGGCTACAAGAGCCGGACCGCGCAGATATGCGTCCGCGGCAACGACATGACCTGGTACCAGCGGCAGGCCCCGCTCCCCTACCCGTGCCAGGATTCGGAAGAGCTGTTCAAGGCGGCGTGGGCCCTCTACAGGCAGAACAGGAGCCGCACGCCGGTGCGCACGCTCGGGGTGCGCGCAAGCAACCTCATCGACGACAAAGTCACGCAAATGTCCATGCTGCCCGACCTCGCGCGCGTCCACAGGCACGAAAACCTCGAGCGCGCCATCGACGCGATCCGCAAAAGGTACGGCAACTTCAGCGTCAGACGCGCGGTGATGCTTACCGACATGAAGCTCGCGGCGGTCAACCCGCTCGAGGACCACGTGATACATCCCGTCTCGTACTTCAGGTAGCCGCCCCTATATAAGCCGAAGCACCTCGCGCAGCGCGTGAGCGATCCCGTCGCTGTCGTTGTCCGGGATTACGCGCCACGCGGCGCTTTTGACGCTGTCCGCGGCGTTGCCCATCGCGAAGCTTAATGGGAAGGCGGAAAGCATCCCGACGTCGTTCACGTCGTCGCCGAAAACGGCGATCTCGTCTTTACCCAGCCCGAGCCTTGCGCGAATCTTCTCGACGCCGTCCTTTTTGTCCGCGTCCGGCGCGTTCACGGTCACCGCGGTGCCGATGGCGTCGTTGTAAAAAGTCAGCGCCTTTCCTTCGCAGATCCGCTTTGTCTTAGCAAGGAGCCCGGCGTCGAGCATTTCCGCCGCCTTGCCGCTTGGCGGGCCGTTCAGGTTTTCGTGAAAGACTATCATCTTGACGATATTTTGCCCGAGCGCCTCCTCTATCGTTACCGTCTCCTCTTTTTTTATCCCCCATTGGCGGTAGGCCGAATCTTCGAGCGGATACCAGAACGCGTGCGCGTCGCCCGCGAGCTGAAGCGTAACGTTCGTGCTTGCGTACGTTTTGGCTAGCCCGAACACGCCGCGGACGACTCCCTCGGGCACGTATGTTTCAAATCGTTTTTCGCCGACGATCACGCAGCCCCCGTTGTGGTAGGTCCCGCCGTCGAAAAGCGCTATGAACTTTTCGTCCGGCGGAAACATTTTATTTAGCGTGGGCGGCCTGCCCGTAGCCGCGAATATTTTTATCCCGATCTCTTTGCATTTATTAAGCGCCTCGAGCGTCGCTTCGGTCACCCGCTTTTCGCCGTCGAGAAGCGTCCCGTCCAAATCCACGAAAATCGCCTTTACCATTTGCGCGCTCCCCTCGCGTCGCGCCTCGGCGCGGTCTATGCGTTCGGCGTTATGATACAATACCGACCGGATGTTTTACAAAAATTCATGGGGGCGTTTGCGATATGGAAATAAAATTGAAAAAAAGAAGCGAAATCGCCGACGAGTTTAAATGGCGCATCGGGGATATGTTCGTAAGCGACGATCGCTGGCAGGAACGCTTCGACGCGATGAAGGCGACCGTCCAGGATTTCGGGAAATTTAGGGGGAAGCTCGGGAACGCCGAGACGCTTGTCTTATGCCTCGACTATATGATCGGGGCCGGTTTGGAGACGGGCCTGCTTTACGTCTACGCCAACATGAAGCTTCACGAGGACACGAACGTCGCAAAGTACCAGGGCTTCGCGGGGATGGCGCAAACGCTTTATACGCAGCTTTTGTCGGCGGCGTCTTTCGTCGAGCCGGAAATCTTAGATAACGCCGAAGCAATCCGGAGGTTCATGGACGATTGCGAGGGGCTTAAGCTGTACGGGCACTACCTCGAAAACCTGCTTCGCAAGAAGGAGCACATCCTGAGCGCGGAAATGGAGAAGGTGCTCGCCGACGCCGGCGAAATCGGCGCCGC
>WREB01000034.1 GCA_009779525.1 Defluviitaleaceae bacterium | reverse complement strand
GACCGATTTGCCGGCGCAGGGGACGGTAACGCTTATGGAGCAAAAAAAGGAAGGCAGGTATGTCTGCCATCTGCTTTACGCTTCGCCGGTCGCGCGGGGCAACGGAATCCAAGTGATCGAGGACATCGTCCCTATCTACGATGTGAACGTAAGCGTCAGCGCGCCAAACGTAATCAAGGGGGCGAAGCTCGTCCCGCAAAACGTCCCGGTTTCGCTCGAACGCGCGGGAAAGGCGGTCAAATTTATCGTCCCGAGACTTGAATGCCACCAGATGATCGAATTGGCTTACTGATGCCGGTATTTATTCCTTGACCGCTTCCTCGTAATCACCGGCGGCATTTTCGTACGCCTTATACTGCGACCTGATCTTAACCCGGCCATCTGCGCCGGGTTTTTTATACGAGCCGTCTTGCTGCATGACGCGACGCTTTACGTTGTCCGAAAATGAAAGCTCCAGTTCGTCGATCAGGGATTTTTTAAGCGCCGCGTCCTCTATCGGGAAAAGCGTCTCGACGCGGCGGTCGAGGTTTCGCGGCATCATGTCGGCGCTTGATAAAAATACGCGCGGGTTTCCGCCGTTTTCGAATACATATATCCGGTCGTGTTCGAGGAAGCGGTCGACGATACTGGACACCTCGATGTTTTCGCTTTCGCCGGACAGGCCGGCCCTAAGGCAACAGATGCCACGAACGAGCAGCTTCATCTTTACGCCGCCGCATGAAGCCTCGTAAAGCAGCTTCACCATTTCGGGGTCGGAAAGCGAGTTCATTTTCGCGGATATTCCCGCGGGCTTGCCCTCCGTAGCGTTCTTTACCTCGTTTCGGATCAGCCTAATAAACCCCGCGCGAAGCGTCAGCGGCGCCGCGGCGATTTTTTGCCAGTTCGTGACTTTTGAATAGCCCGTCAAAGCGTTGAAAAGCGTCGAGCCGTCCCGGCCGAACGCCTCCTTGCACGTGAAATAACCGGTGTCCGCGTAAATCTTCGCCGTCGCGTCGTTGTAATTTCCGGTGCCCATATGAACGTACCTGCGTATCCCGTCGTCCTCGCGCCGGACGACGAGGCAGATCTTGCAATGCGTTTTCAAGCCGACCAGCCCGTAGACTACGTGGCAGCCGGATTGCTCGAGCTTCTTCGCCCAGTTGATGTTGTTTTCCTCGTCGAACCTAGCGCGGAGCTCGACGACGACGGTCACCTGCTTGCCGTTTTCTGACGCCTCCATCAGCGCGCCGACGATCGGGCTCTGGCCGGAAACGCGGTAGAGCGTCTGCTTGATCGCAAGCACCTTCGGGTCGCGGGCCGCCTCGAAGACGAATCTCTCGACGCAATCGAACGAAACGTAGGGATGGCGGACCAAAACGTCGCGCTCGCGTATCGCGTCGAAGACGCTCGCGCGGTTTACGAACGCGGCGGCAGGAACGGGCGGCATAGGCTTGTATTTTAGGCGCGCGAATTCGCGCCTTGAGTAAAAGCTCATCCAAATGCAAAGATCGAGCGGGCCGTCCACCTCGTAGATTTCGGTTTTATCTAGATCAAGCGCCTTTTCGAGGAACGAAAGCGCGCTTTCGCACATCCCCCTTGAAATTTCCATCCGTACCGGGTCGCCCCATCTCCTGCGTTTGATCGAGCGCTCCATCTCGTTCATCAAGTCGTCCATTTCCTCTTCGTCGAGCACCAGGTCCGAATTTCGCGTAAGGCGAAGCATCGATACGCGGACGACTTCGTTTCCCTCAAAGAGCTTACCTATGTGCGCGACGATTATCTCCTCGAGCAGGATGAACCCGGAACCGTCCGGCATCTGGAGGATGCGCGGAAGCACGGTCGGCACCTGCACAACCGCGTACGAGACGGATTTTTGGCTGTCCGAGCCGTCTCCCCCCGCGCCGTCTTCCAATTCGGCGAGCAGATTTACGGTCCTGTTGTTTAGCACCGGGAACGGCCTGCTTTGGTCGATCGCCATCGGGGTGAGCACCGGGAACAGCGTCACCTCGAAATATTCGTCGGCGAACGCCCGCTGTTTTTCGCTCAAGCCGCCGTATTTTAGAAAAAATATGTTTTCGCGCCCGAGCGCGGGTAGGATCGAAGAGTTTAGGCATTCGTACTGGCTCTGCGTCATTGCGTGAACGCGCGCGCCGATCGCGCCGAGCTGTTCGATCGGGAGAAGTCCCGATGGGTCGGGGCCAATTCCGGCTGATTCCTGCTCCCATATCGAAGAGACGCGCACCATGAAAAATTCGTCGAGGTTACTCGCTGTGATCGCGAGAAACTTTAACCGCTCCATCAGGGGATTTTCCGCGTCGCGCGCTTCCTCGAGCACGCGCTCGTTGAACTCGAGCCAGCTTAGTTCGCGGTTGGTAAAAGTCATGGCTTCATCACCTTTATCGCCGCCTTGATTCCGAACACTTCCTCGAAATACCTGCCTTTGTCGTTAAACGACCAAAGCTCGAGCGCTATGTTCAGGTCCGTCGTCACCGTGACGGTCAGCGTTTCGCCGGTGATCCCGACGCCGATTTTCTCGAATTTGCCGGAATGGCTCCTGTCAAGCGCGTCGGCGAGCCTGAGAATCGCGGCGAGTTTCGAGACCCGCATACGGTTGCCCGTCTCGAGCGCCGTATAGGCGGGCTCGACAAGGGACGGCTCGATCCGCGAGTGGTAGTAGCATATGAGCGCGACGATCACCGTTTCGAACTGGCCGAGTCCGGCGATGTCGGAGCCCTTGATGATCTCGAACGAATGCTTGTAGTGCTCCCTGTTGTTAATGTACTTGCCTATGTCGTGCAGGATCGCCGCGGTTTGTAGAAGCAGTTTGTCCCGGCTTCCCAACCCGTGCATCTTCTTCATGCTGTCGAAAATTATTTTCGCGAAGCCGCAGACGCGCCCGTAGTGCTCCGGATTCGCGCCGAAGCGCCTTGCGAGCGTTTCGGCCGAACAGATCGTGTTTTTCGCGTAGTCCTTGTCAAGCGAGGCGAACGTCTTCGGGTAGA
Organism: Defluviitaleaceae bacterium; assembly: GCA_009779525.1. The sequence goes on along the minus strand of WREB01000034.1, from coordinate 5,343 downwards.
GCGTTTCGTAAAGCACCGCGTCGCTTGGAAGGATGTGAGCCGCGGTCACCTTGCCGGCCGACGTGAGTCCGATGAGGTTTTGGTATATGCACGCGGCCGGTAGCAGCACGTCGGCGCGCTCGCTGTCGATTCCGTAGCTTAGCGTTATCTGCTCGTTGGTTTTTTGCTTGATGTCGTTGTACAGTTCGATTAGCTTGTCGCGGGGGATATAAAAAAAGGAGCCGTCCGTTTCGGCCCCGGTCAATTCGGCGATCAGCCTGATTTCATGCCCCGACACGATAAAGTTGTCGATTTCGCCGGGAATCTCACCGGACAGGGAATCCGTGAAGCTCGCGAGGTACTCTTCCATCAGGACGTGGAAGCGGTGAGTATGCCTCTGGACGCCCTCGAAGAGTTCGCCGATGCGAAGCGAACCTACCTTGATGTTTTGGAAGAACCGGACCCGGCCTCCGTGAAGCACCGAAACGCCCACGTTGCCCGCGCCGATGTAGACGAACATCGCCGACTGTTTTTCGTTTTCGCCCGAGTAATGCGAAAGCAGCTTGTATATGTAGTTTTTTTCTTCGTTGTCGTCGATGACGTTTGCGGCTAGGCCGGTCTTTATCTTGATTTGGTCGAGGATGTAGTCGATGTTTTCGGCTTCCCGAACGGCGGTCGTCGCGATCGTCTTGATGTCGCGGATCCCGTATTCCCTTGCGAGCGTTAAAAAATTTTTTATGATTTCGCAAGCCTTGTCGGTTTTTTCGAAGCTGACCTTGCCGGTTTGGAAGGTGTCGCGCCCGAGGCCAAGCGGATAGCTTAGGCTTTCGATATACCTGACGCTTCGCGGCGCGTCGTCTTCGCGCTCCGGAGGCGCCCCGCCTTCGGCCTGCCCTATGATAAGCCGGAGCTCGTTCGAACCTATGTCGATGACCGCGGCGACGCGCGGCTTCTTTTTTTTTGGCAACTTATCCCACCGACGCCCGCTTTTGCCGTTTCCGTTTGGTTTTTCGTGCGATCGGCTGCCGGTTTTCGTTAAGCACAAGCTCCGGAGGGGACTTGCTCTCCACCGTATCGCGCGTGACGATGCATTTTTCGACGTTGTTTTCGGAAGGTACGTCGTACATTATGTCGGTAAGCACGCCCTCCACGATCGCGCGAAGGCCCCTGGCGCCCGTCTTGCGCTCTATCGCGAGCTTGGCGATTGCGCGAAGCGCGCCTTCCTCGAATTCGAGCCGGACGTTGTCGAGCTCGAGCATGTATGTGAACTGCTTCGTAAGCGCGTTCTTCGGCTCGGTCAAAATCGCCATCAGGGTTTCTTCGTCCAGATGCGAGAGAGTGGCGACGACCGGCAACCTCCCTACGATTTCCGGTATCAGCCCGTACGACCGCAGGTCCTGCGCGTCCAGGTCCTTTAATATGTCCTCGTTCAGCTTTTCTTGTTTCGTTTTTATCTCGGAGCCGAACCCGATCACTTTCTTGTTGAGGCGCTGCTCGACGATCTTTTCGATCCCGTCGAACGCGCCGCCGCATATAAACAGTATGTTTGAAGTGTTTATCTGTATGAAATCCTGGTGCGGATGCTTCCTTCCGCCTTGCGGCGGAACGGACGCGACGGTGCCCTCGAGAATCTTCAGGAGCGCCTGCTGCACGCCCTCGCCGCTTACGTCGCGCGTTATCGAGGGGTTGTCTGACCTTCTCGATATCTTGTCGATCTCGTCGACGTAAATAATCCCGCGCTCCGCTTTTTCTATGTCGAAATCGGCGTTCTGGATAAGCTTCAACAGTATGTTCTCGACGTCCTCGCCGACGTAGCCGGCTTCGGTAAGGCTCGTCGCGTCGCCGATCGCGAACGGGACCTGCAGGAACCTAGCAAGCGTTTCGGCGAGGTGCGTCTTGCCGACGCCGGTCGGACCGATAAGCAATATGTTGCTCTTTTGCACCTCGACCTCGTCGTCGCCTAGCTCGTAGAGCATCAGCCGCTTGTAATGGTTGTACACCGCGACCGAGAGCGCGACTTTCGCCCTGTCCTGCCCGATGACGTATTGGTCGAGGAACGCGCGTATCTCTTTCGGCTTCGGGAGGTTGAATATTTCGTCGTATTGCAGTTTATCCGAGTCTTCTTCCAGGATGTCCGAGCAGAGGTCGACGCATTCGTCGCAAATGTACGCGTTTTGGCCCGATATTATCCTGTTGACCTGCTCCTGGTGCTTGCCGCAGAATGAACAACGGATGAGCTTTTGTTCGGTCAGCTTAGTCGGCATCAGGCGGCCTCCGCGTTATTATTTTGTCGATGATGCCGTATGAAAGCGCTTCCTCGGCCGTCAAGTACCTGTCGCGCTCGTGGTCGCGCTCGATCGTCTCGTACGGCTGGCCGGTGTTTTCGGACATTATCGTCAGCATCTTCTGTTTTATTTTGATTATGTGCTCGGTATGTATGAACATGTCGGTCGCCTGCCCGCGAGTGCCCCCCGAAGGCTGGTGTATCATCACTTCGGCGTTCGGGAGCGCGAACCGTTTTCCCTTCGCGCCGCCGGTAAGGAGGAAAGCCCCCATGCTCGCGGCCATGCCGACGCATATTGTCGAAACGTCGCATTTGATGTGGTTCATCGTGTCGTAGATCGCGAACCCCGAATGGATGTGCCCCCCGGGACTGTTGATGTAGAAGTTTATGTCCTTGTCGGGATCCTCCGACTCGAGAAACAAAAGCTGGGCCACCACAAGGCTTGAGGTGACGTCGTTGACTTCGTCGCTCAAAAAAACGATCCGGTCCTTGAGCAGCCTCGAGTATATGTCGTAAGAACGCTCGCCCCTGCTCGTCTGCTCGATTACGTAAGGCACCAGGCTTGCCATGCTATTCCTCCAATCCTTATTTGACGGTCAGATCGCCGTCTATCGCGACGGCTTTATCCATCACGAAATCCATCGCTTTTTTATTTATTATTTCCTGGATTATCTCCTTTTTGCGTTCGGGCTCGATTCGCTTAATCAATTCGTCGACGTTAACGCCGCCCTGCTCCGACCTCTTTTCTAGATATTCGCGGTATTCGTCGTCGCCAGCCTCGAGACCTTCCTTTTTTGCCACGGCCTCAAGCGCCAGCGTCGCGTTTACTTCTTCCCTCGCCTGTGTTTCGTATCTTCCCCGGATCTGTTCCTCCGTCTGCTGCGAAAAATTCATGAACATTTCCATGTTCATGCCCTGCTGGCTCAGCCGGTACCGCATTTCCTCCATCATTTCGTCGACCCTTGCGGTGTACATGACTTCGGGGACTTCCACCACCGCCTTATTGGCGAGCTGGGTCATGACGCTCGCGCGCTTTGACGCCTCGTAGTTCCGTTCTTTGTCCGCCTTTATTTTGGCTGCGATCGAAGCCCTGTATTCCTCGAGAGTTTCAAATTCCGAAACGTCCTGGGCGAACTCGTCGTCGATCTCGGGGTAGTCTTTTTCCAACACGTCTTGCACCTCGACTTCGAAGCGCGCTTCCTTGCCCGCAAGATCCGGGTTGCTGTAGTCTTCCGGGAACGTTATTTCGACGTCGACGCTGTCGCCGGCGGCGCGCCCGATCAACTGTTCCTCGAACCCGGGGACGAAAGTATCCGAACCGAGCGTCAGGTCGTAATCCTTTCCGGTTCCGCCCTCGAACGCTGCGCCGTCCGCGTAGCCGGTGAAATTGATGGTGACGATGTCTCCGTTGGCCGCGGGCCCTTCCTTGCTGACTTGCCTCGCGTTTTTTTCGCGCTCTGCCGAAAGCTTTGCCTGAACTTCCGAATCGGTCGCTTCGGTGCTCGATTTTACGTACGTGAGGCCGTAGTAGCCGTCTATCGAAACGTCAGGCTTTACGAAAACCTCCGCCTCAAAAAAAACGCCGGACTCTTCGCTCGCGTCGAGCAGCTTTATAGAGGGTTTGTATACCGGCGAAATCCCGCCTTCTTCGACCGCGCTTTCGTACGCGTCCGGAAGCACATGGTTGACCGCGTCGTCGTAAAAAAAATCCGCCCCGAACATCCGCTCTATTACTTTGCGCGGCGCCTTTCCCTTCCGGAATCCGGGTATGTTGACTTGCCCCTTGTTTTTATTGTACGAATGAAGCAGGCCTTTCTTAAATTCTTCGGGCGTCGCCTCGAAAGTTATTTTTACCTTGTTTTTTTCTATCCGCTCAACCGCGCCCATTAATATTAGCCAGCCTCTCCGTATGCGTTTTGTCCCGCAGCTGCCAAGTATATCATACGCGCGCCCGGTTGCGCTATAGTCATGGCGCGCGGGGCCCGGTCCGTACGCGCCGGTTTTTGTTGACAACCCTGCCGACCCTTTGATAAAATCGTGCCCGCGCCTTTTTACGGCGCGAATGGCGCGGGCCCTTAGCTCAGTTGGTCAGAGCATCCGGCTCATAACCGGAGAGTCCCGGGTTCGAGTCCCTGAGGGCCCAGAATGGAAGCCCCGTGATATTTTTCACGGGGTTTTAAAATTATTGACGCGGAGTCCGAATGTATTTAAAGCGCGTAGAGATGACAGGATTCAAGTCGTTTCCGGAAAAAACCAGGCTGGATTTCCAGCTCGGCTTGACCGCCGTCGTCGGGCCGAACGGAAGCGGCAAATCTAACATCGCCGACGCGGTGCGCTGGGTCATGGGCGAGCAGAGCGTCAAAAGCCTCCGCGGCCAGAAGATGGAGGACGTGATTTTTTCGGGGACCGAGTTCCGCAAGCCGCTAGGCTACGCCGAAGTCGCCATGACCGTGGATAACGCTTCGCGCGTTCTTCCGCTGGAATTCAACGAAGTAACCGTCGCGAGGCGCGTCTACCGTTCGGGGGAGAGCGCCTTTCTATTAAACGGAACGCCGTGCAGGCTTAAGGACATCCAAACGCTTTTCATGGACACCGGCGTCGGCCGCGAAGGCTACTCGATCATCGGCCAGGGCAGGATCGACGAAATACTTAGCGTCCGTTCCGAGGACAGGCGGATGCTTTTCGAGGAAGCGGCCGGAATCGTTAAGCTTAAGGCGCGGCGCGGCGAAGCGCTTTCGAAACTCGAATACGAACGGAACAATTTGGTGCGCGTGGGCGATTTGATCGAGGAAATCGCATCGCAGCTCGAACCGATGCAAGAGCAGGCCGAGCGCGCGAAGATATGGCTCTCGCTTAAGGAACAGTATAAAACGGTCCAGTTGAATATTTTTTTGGATGAAGCGGGCAAATACGGCGCGGAACGCGAGCGCCTCGAAAAACAGATATCGGATCTTGGAGCGCAAACCGACGGAGGCAGGGCGCAGCTTGACGAAACGCGCGCGGCGAGCCGGGCGATGAAGGAATCTTCCGCTTCCGCGGACGCAAGGTACAAGGAAGCGAACGAGCGGCTCGTGCGCCTG
>WREB01000033.1 GCA_009779525.1 Defluviitaleaceae bacterium | reverse complement strand
TACAAGGAAGGCCCGGGTATATGCCTGAGCCCGTTCGCTGAGATAAAAAACGAGTACCGCGCCTACCACGTAAACGGCGAATGTCCGCTCGCGTACGGAAAGGAGCGCGCTTCGGCCATTGGCGACGGATGCAGGACCGTTTCGCAGCTTGCGAAAGAATCGCGGGTGCCCGACGACTGCCATTATTTTCCAAAAGGACCGGACTACGTGCCCGCGCCAGGCGAGCGCGCGCTTTTATCGTGGAAGCATAACCTTTCGAACGGGGCGCGCGCGTTTTTTATCGGCGACGCTAAACTGAAAAATAAAATCATCGATTTGGCAATCGGGGCCGCGCGCCGGATAAACATAGCCTTCGCGACGGTGGACATAGTCGAGCTGGCCGACGGGTCGCTTTGCGTGATGGAAATAAATTCCGGCGTGACCGCTAACCGGTTCCTCGAGCAGCATCCCCATCGCCGGGACGACATAAAAAAAATATACGCCGCCGCTGTCGAGGCGATGTTTAAATGATTTACGTTTCGCCGTCAAACAACCCAGTCGAGATGTAGCGTTCGCCCGAATCGGGCAGTACCGCGATTATCCGCGGCTTTTTATTATCGCTTCGCCTCGCGAAATCGACCGCCGCGCATATCGCCGCGCCAGAAGAAATCCCAAGCAGCAGGCCTTCTTTTCTTACCGCCGCGACGCAGGCGCGCTTCGCGTCCGCGTCGCTTACGCATATTATTTCGTCGGTGACCGACCGGTCGAAAAAATCCGGTACAAATCCCGCGCCGATCCCCTGCAGGCCGTGAGGGCCCGCGCTCCCGCCCGAAAGCACGCTCGAGCCTTCAGGCTCGACCGCGATCGTCGTTATGCGAGAATCCATTTTTTTCATATAGTTGAACGTTCCGTTCGCGGTGCCCCCCGAACCTATCCCGCAAACGATCGCGTCGATTATTCCGTCCATATCATCCCATATTTCGGGACCCGTGGTTTCGTAATGCGCGGCAGGGTTCGCCGGGTTCTTAAACTGGTCGGGCATGAACGCGCCGGGAGTTTTATCAACTAATTCGCGAGCCGCTTTAATCGCGCCGCCCATCCCAAGCGTTCCGTCAGTCAAAACTATTTCCGCTCCGTACGCCTTAATCAGCGCTACGCGTTCCGCGCTCATCGTTTCGGGCATCGTCAAGACTACCCGAAATCCCATGACGGAGGCGGCCATCGCAAGCCCGATTCCTGTGTTGCCGCTCGTCGGCTCGATAATCGTCGAACCCTCGCCGATTAGGCCGCGCTTTTTCGCGTCGGAAAGCATCGCTGCCGCGGCGCGGTCCTTCACGCTCCCGGACGGGTTTTTCGACTCGAGCTTTCCGAAGAGCCCGGCCTCTATTTCGTAAAAGCGCTCGAGCCGGCCAAGCCTTACGATCGGCGTTTTGCCGATTAATTCCGTCGCGTCGTTATAAATTTTTCCCATTTGAATCCTCCGCATTACGATGCGGAAGTATATTTATATCGAGCCCGTTTTGTCAAAAAGGACGCGTCATCTTCGAGGCGTCCGTTTTTTACCGCCGAAATTGTTTGCGGCGCGAGGTTAAATTTTTATTGGAACCCAAAATTCGACTTTACTCGCAAAAACCGATGGTGCAGCCGTCGATCGTGGTAATGTGGCATTCGCTTACGCCGTATGGCATCGCGATAATTTCGGTGATCCGCCTCCAGCCATTTCGCAATACATACTGGCGCAATCGATCCAATCCCTTCACGTGGATAAAACCGACAAGGCCCCTATGCGGCTCTCCCTTGCTTAGCTGGAACCCCGCGATGGGAAAAGTATGGGCCACGACCAATTCGGTGGGATAATCGTGGACGCCGCCATATACGCCCGCGCCGTTTTCGTCTCTTGCGATCACGCTTCCGAACCAACCCAGCACGTCCCGGAACCAGCCGATGGTCTCGTCCATGTTAAGGCAAACATAGATCGGCTCGTTCTCTTTAACGTAATAGCCCCTTTCTCCGTAGATTTGCAAATTCGATTTCGCCTCCATGTTTTTACTCCCTTCATCGCCAGTATTTTGAAAGGTTAATTTATGATATGGCGTAAGCGTCGTTCCCGTTTTGCGCGCCGACGAAGGCGAAACGCCGTATTGGCGGCCGAACGCGCGGGCAAAGGCGGCCGGGGATTCATATCCGTATTTTATGCCGATTTCTATGATTTTTTCGTCGCCGGTTTGGATATCGTTTGCCGCTTGCGCGAGTTTTCGTCCGCGAATGTATTCGCCCAACGACGTGTGCGTGACGAAAGAAAACAAGCGTTGAAATTCCCATACGGAACAACCCATGAATCTTGCGGCGTTTTCCAATTTAATTTCGCACGCCAAATTTTCTTCAATGTAGTCGAGCGCTTTGTTCATCTTCGTTTGCCAATCCATTTATCACCTCCCGCCAATATCGTACCAAATAAAAAATCGCGCGCTATGCTTGTTTTGCATTTTTCGGCACAGCGGGCGAAAATGGAAGGACAGCAAAACTATGGTTCGATTATTTAGGCATTATCGCATATCGATTTTGCCTTGTCATAAATCAAATGCCGAATAAAAACTGGCTATAAGTTTAATAAAAATCCTTGAGGCGCCGTTTCAGGCGAAAACGCTTGGCCGTTTTGGTATAATCGGCAAAACCAATGCGGGGGACCAAATGAAATCACATATAAAAGTAACCGGAATGACCTGCGCCGCGTGCCAGGCCAGGGTCGAAAAAACCGTGCGCGAAATGGCGGGCGTCAACTCGTGCTCCGCCAACCTTGCCACGGGCCGCCTCGTCGTCGAACACGACGCAAGCTTGCTAAGCGCCGAATCAATAATCCAACGAATCGTAAAAGCAGGCTACGGCGCGTCGGAGCAAAATTCGGGCGAAGCACAAATCCCGGACGAAACAAGGCCGCTTCGCGTCAGGCTTGCGGTTTCGTCCGCGTTCGCGTTGATTTTAATTTATATAGCGATGGGACACATGCTTCCGTTTGGGATTAAGCTGCCGGTCCCTCCGTTCATAGACCACGAGCTAAATCCCGCCGCGTTCGCGCTGACGCAGTTATTGCTGACGCTTCCGGTTATCGCCGCCGGCTATAGGTTTTACCCCAAGGGCTTTCGCGCCCTGCTTTCGCGTTCGCCCAACATGGACAGCCTGATAGCCGTCGGCACGTCCGCCGCGTTTATCTACAGCGTCTACGCGCTGGCGAAAATAATCGCTGGCGATCACGAATACGCGATGCGCCTGTACTTCGAGACGTCCGCGGTCATAATAGCGCTCGTGCTGCTCGGTAAGTCGCTCGAGGCGAAGCAAAAAGGCAGGATGGGCGAAGCGATCCGAAAGCTGGCGCGCCTTTCGCCGGGGTCGGCGTTCGTTATTAGAGACGGAACCGAGCGCGAAGTACCGATCGGCGAGGTGGTCGCCGGAGACGTTTTCGTCGTAAAACCGGGCGGAAAGATCCCGGCGGACGGCGCCGTCGTGGACGGCGAATCATCCGTCGACGAATCGATGCTGACCGGCGAAAGCGTTCCGGTCGACAAGCGGCCCGGAAGCCGCGTTTACGCCGCGACGATCAACCGCCAGGGCGCTTTAAGGTGCCTTGCGTTAAACACCGGCGAAGAAACGCTGTTGGCAGGCATCATAAAAATGGTCGGGGAGGCGCAGGCGGACAAGGCGCCGATTGCCAAGCTCGCCGATAAAGTTTCCGGTATTTTCGTCCCCGTCGTGCTTTGCGCCGCTGTTTTCGCGTTCGCGTGCTGGTTCGCGGCCACCGGGGACGTTTCGTTCGCGCTTGACATATTTTTAGCGGTGCTTGTGATCGCCTGCCCGTGCGCGCTGGGCCTCGCGACCCCTGTCGCGGTGATAACGGGGACGGGCAGGGGGGCGGAGCTTGGCGTATTGTTTAAAGACGGCGAAGTTTTGCAAAAGGCGGCTTCGATATCGGTCGTCGCGTTCGACAAGACGGGCACGCTGACGTCGGGGGAGCCCGAGGCGACAGACGTGGTCTGCGCCGAAGGGTTCGACCGAAAAAAAATACTCGAACTTGCGGCGTCCGCGGAAAAAAACAGCGAACACCCCCTCGCTCAGGCGATTGTGCGGCTCGCGGAAGCCGAAGGGATTGCTTTTGACGAAGCGTCGGAGTTTGAGGCGGCGGCGGGATTCGGCGTCAAATGCAGGATCGGCGGCGTCGACGTATTCGCGGGAAGCGCGAGGCTGATGGATGAAAGCAAAATATCGTTCGCGGAAATGGATGGCGACGCGGTTTATTTTTCCAATGAAGGCAAGACGTTGGTTTATTTGGCGGCTAACTCAAAGCCCGCGGGGCTTATCGCGGCGACGGATACGGTCAGGGAATCGTCCGTCCTGGCGGTCCGCCAGCTGAGGGAGCAGGGAATAGAATCCGTCATGCTGACCGGCGACAACCCGCGCGCCGCGGAGGCTATCGCCAGGCAAGCCGGAATATCAGAATGCTACGCCGGACTGCTGCCTGACGGAAAGATAGAAGCGATAAAGAATTTGCAAAATTCCGGGAAAACCGTCGCGATGGTCGGCGACGGGATCAACGACGCCCCCGCGCTTACGCAGTCAAGCGTCGGCATCGCAATAGGCGACGGGACCGACATAGCGATCGACTGCGCCGGAATCGTGACTATTCGCGCCGACCTTCGCCTCGTCCCGCTATCGATCAGGCTCTCGAAAGCCGTGATGCGAAACATTAAGCAAAACCTGTTTTGGGCGTTCGGCTATAACATGTTGGGCATACCGGTTGCGGCGGGGCTGCTTGGCGTCTTCGGCGGGCCGCTCCTTTCGCCTCCTTTCGCGGCGGCCGCGATGTGCCTTTCAAGCGTTTCCGTGATAACAAACGCGCTCAGGCTTAAGCGGTTTAAATAAATTTTTTGGCCGCTTCGTTTAAAATTATTATATACGCATACCGAATGAATAAAAAAAGCCCGCCTTTCGGCGGGCTTTTCGTCTTTCAATTTACGGAAAGATTCGCTTGGTCATTTCCGACACGATCTCAAGCACCTCGTCGCTCGTCCCGCCCATGTGGTCGGTGAAGCCTGAGAGCGATTTGCAAATCTTGTCGAAGTATTGCATCTTGGCGTCGATGCCCGAATCGGATTTTGGCTGGGTCGGCTTCGTATCGTCGTAGACTTTTTCGAGGAGCCGCAGCATCTGCATGTTGGTGGCTTCCCGCGCCTCCACGATCCTTTTGATCGCGCTCGCTTTCTGGCCGCCGGTGCCGTCGACCGACGATTCGATCTTTTCGATCGAGCGGAGCGCCTCGACTATGTGCGCGTTGTCCGCCGCGATCGCCTTTATCTGCCCGACGATGTCCGACGCGCATGACGCGAACGATTCGTCATTGATTCGTTCGGCGTCGGTTTGGTTCCCGTCGTTGTCGAACTGTATGTCCGTTTCTATTCCCATTTGGCAATCCTCCGATAAATAGTCGGGCGGATGCGTCAATCGGATGGAACACTGGTCCACCCAACGCGCGCGCCCGTTTTTAACAAGCCCCTTTGCACGCCGCAAATAGGTGGGTTCATAGTTGCTGCCCGATTCGTCGGAAACCGCGATGTTTTTTGTTATGGGTGCCGTCCCCCGGTCAACGCATGAATCGCGCGGACGCCGTTTGCTTTAATGGGTGCCGCCCCTGTCCGCCAGTTAATTCTATCAAATCCGTTTTATTTGTCAATTTATTGCTTAAATTAAAAATCAATTTCCACGCCGTTGCTGTCATTCGTCTTATCAAATGGGCGTATGTTTTTTATGGTTTTATTTAACGCATAAAATGCAATGACTATTTGTCTTTATGTCACAGAAAATGCGACGTCTTATTAAAGATGGAAATTTACTTCATCAAAAAAACACGTTTTTGCAGTTCATTCGTCGCTTTGCATAATCCGTTTCTCCGCGCCAAGCACGCTGGCTGGCTTTACGACGCCCCTGCCATATTTTTTTTGAAGCGTAAGCATTGCGTCGTCCAGTTTGCTTTGTCCTGCTTCGCCCCTATCAAACAGCGACATTTGAGTGTTCGGCGAATCGGTGAGATTGCTCAAGGATATTCCAACCAGCCGGACGGGGCGGCGTTCGACTTTATCCAGCAGCGCGGCGGCGGTTTCGTAAATCGCCTGCGCCTTGTTCGTGGTCTCGCCGGTTTTCGAACGCGTGATTGATTTCATGTCGCCGTAAGTGACCTTCAATGTGACGGTATGGGCGAAAATGCCTCTTACCCGCGCTTCGTAGCTGAGTTTTTGCGCCGTCAGCAGCAGCACATCCTTCAGATAAGCGAAATCCTTCGTGTCTTGCTGGAAAGTCTGCTCCGTTCCGACGGACTTCGCCGCCGAAAAAGGAGTTACCCGCCGGTCGTCGGCGCCCTCGGCCAGCTTGATAATTTGCCTGCCGTGATTGCCAAGCAGCGCGGTTACGCCTTGCGTGTTTTCATAAATATGCCTTACGGTGGTTATTCCGACGCGCTGCAGCAAGTCGGCGGTTTTCGCGCCTACGCCGTAAATCACGCGTACATTGCGGTCGATGATCAGTTCGCGCAATGCCTCCGGAGTGGGGATTTCGAAAAAACCGTCCGGCTTCTTTTCCTCGCTTGCCAGTTTTGCCGACATCATGGAATACCCGATTCCGACCGAACAAGTCAGCCTCACGGTTTCCGCCGTTTTGCGTTTTATTTCGCGCCCGATGGCCGCCGCGCCGCCAAACAAATGCGCCGAACCCGAAACATCCAAAAAGCCTTCGTCTATGGAAACGCACTCCACCAAATCCGTATAATCCCCCCATATTTTGCGGATTTGCCTCGACGCCTCCGAATACTTTTCCCCGTTTGGATGCATGTAGATCCCGTTGGGACAGCGGCGGTACGCCTCCTTAATGCTCATTGCGGAGCGAACGCCGTATTTTCTCGCCTCGTAACTGCATGTGGAGACGACGCCGCGTTCGGTGGGAAGCGCGCCGATTATCAAGGGCTTTCCGGCCAAACCGGGGTCGTCGCGGACTTCCACGGCGGCAAAGAAAGCGTCCATGTCCACATGGATGATTTGGGCCATTTTTCTGTTGACTTCGCTCATTGCGCTACGCACCTAAAACCATTGCCCTTCGGGGCTGCTCGTAAAATTAGTATGACTGCAATTACTATATAATGCGTTCCAAAAAAATTTCGTTTGATTTGTCCGGATGGAAGCCGTAAAAAAACGGCGCGAAAAACTGCGCCGCCTTTTGAATGAACCGGTTAGTCCGGTTAATTGCGTTTTAGAAGTTTTCCGACTTTATTTCGAAGAACGCCTTCGGATGCTGGCATACCGGGCACACTTCGGGAGCGTTCGCTCCGGTTGCGATGTGGCCGCAGTTACGGCAGATCCAGACGGTTTCGCCGCTTCCGGCGAACACTTTGCCTTTTTCGAGATTGGATAGCAGCTTCAGATACCTTTCTTCATGGGCCTTTTCGATTTTCGCGACCTGCTCGAATAAAAACGCGACCTCGGGCAGGCCTTCCGACCTTGCCGTCGCCGCGAAGCCCGGGTACATCTCGGCCCATTCGCCGTGCTCGCCTTCCGCCGCGGCCTTAAGGTTATCCGCGGTGCCCGACACTTCGCCTCCGTTCAAAAGCTTGAACCACAGCTTGGCGTGCTCCTTCTCGTTATCGGCCGATTCCAAGAAAAACGCCGCGATTTGCTCGAAGCCTTCCTTTTTGGCTTTCCCGGCAAAGTAGGTATACTTGTTGCGCGCCTGCGATTCACCCGCGAACGCCGCTTGTAGGTTGGCTTCGGTTTTTGTTCCCTTGAGCTTTGACATCGTGGAGCCCCCTTCGATAATTAGTTCGTCGGGGTAAAAATATTCGTTTGCTCCGCGTTTGTCAATACGGGCGTTTTGCCCGCGCCGGTCCCGTTTGCTAACCCGTACCGTTCGGGTTATACTTTTACTCGCCGCTTTCAGGCGGCACAAGGGGGGCGGGCGTTGATCGCGCACATAAAGGGAACCGTCGAGCATGTCGCCGAATTGTCCGCGGTGATCGAGGTTAACGGCGTCGGCTACCGGACGCTTATGTCAGCGACGACCGCCGCGCGCCTTCCCGCCAGGGGAACAGAGGTCAAAATCTATACCTACATGCAAGTCAGGGAGGACGGGGTCTCGCTCTACGGCTTCCTCACCCCGGAGGAGGTAAGCATGTTCACGCTGCTTATTTCGGTTTCGGGCATCGGGCCGAAGGCGGCGTCCTCGATGCTGTCGGTCCTCACCCCGCAGCAAACGATGCTGGCGATCGTCGCGGACGACGCGGCGGCGCTGTCAAAAGCCCCGGGTGTCGGAAAAAAGACCGCGCAGCGGATAATACTCGAGC
>WREB01000032.1 GCA_009779525.1 Defluviitaleaceae bacterium | reverse complement strand
TTTTATGAATGGCGCGCCGGTGATATAATGGGCGCGCCGTTTTTATGGACAAATATTATCCGGAGGCCGCATGGGCCGCATCGTAGCCATAGCCAACCAAAAGGGCGGGGTCGGCAAGACCACGACCAACATAAACCTTTCGGCCTGCCTCGCCGTGGCGGGAAAGCGCGTATTGGTCGCCGACATGGACCCGCAGGGCAACACGACGAGCGGCTTGGGCCTTGATAAGGGCGCGCTCGGGCACACCGCGTACACGCTGCTTTTGGGCGAGGCGTACATCGAGCAGGCGATCGTCGGGACCCCTGTCAAAAACCTTTCGCTTATCCCCTCGAACGTGAACCTTTCCGGCGCGGAGATCGAGCTGGTCGGCAAGCCCGGCCGCGAATACATACTAAGGAACATCCTGCTTAACGCGAAGTACCTCTACGACTACATATTCATCGACTGCCCGCCTTCGCTTAACCTGCTTACGCTAAACGCCCTCTGCGCCGCCGATTCGGTGCTCGTCCCGATACAGTGCGAATACTATGCGATGGAGGGGCTCTCGCAGCTGACGCGCACGATCGAGCTGGTCCGCAAAAAATTAAACCAGCGCCTTAAGATCGAGGGCCTCGTGTTCACGATGTTCGACACCAGGACGAATCTGAGCCAGCAAGTAGTTGAAGAGGTAAAGAAACATATGGGCGATCTGGCGTATAAATCGATAATACCGCGGAGCGTCAGGCTCAGCGAGGCGCCGAGCCACGGCCTTCCGGTCTGCCTCTACGACGGCAGGTCGAAGGGCGCGGAGGCGTACGCGAAATTCGCCGCCGAATTCGCCAAGCGGGCCCATCGCAACGCCGCGCAATCCGCGAAGACGGACGGGGAGGCACAGAGCGTATGAATAAAAAGGGGCTCGGGCGCGGGCTCGGCGCGCTGTTCGAGGACGCCCAGGAAGCCGCCGGCTCGCCGCCGTCAGGCTTCGACGCAAAATCAAATTCGGGGATCGCGCAGATCGAGACCTTCAGGATCGAGCCCGGAAAAAACCAGCCGAGAAGCCAATTCGACGGCGAGGCGCTGGCGGAGCTCGCGGAGTCTATAAAAAATTTCGGGATACTGCAGCCGCTGATCCTTAAGGACAACGGCGGCGGTTGGTATTCGATAATAGCCGGCGAACGCCGCTATAGGGCGGCGAGGCTCGCCAAGCTCGAGACGGTTCCCGCGATTATCAAGGACTACACCGAAGCCGAGACGCTCCAGGTGGCTTTAATTGAAAACGTGCAGCGGAAGGACCTTAACCCGATCGAGGAGGCTTCCTGCTACAAGCGGCTTTCGGAGGACTTCTTCTTTTCGGCCGAAGAAATCGCGTCTAAAGTCGGAAAAAGCAGGCACGCGGTCGCAAGCTTGCTCAGGCTGCTTGAGCTTGACGGCCGAGCGCAGGAGCTGGCTTCTATGGGCAGGATTTCCGTCAGCCACGCGACGGTTCTGCTCGCCGTCGGAAGCGGCGATTCGCAGTATGCGCTCGCGCTTCGCGCCGCCGAATTGGATTTGAGCGTGCGCGAGCTTGAGACGCTTATCGCTTCGTCGTCAGGCGATGAAAACAAACGAAAAAAGCCTCCCGAAAAGGAGGCGCCGAACGGGGAAACCGCCGCGGCCTTTCGCCGGGCGGAGGACGAGCTTAAGGCGCTGCTCGGCTCGAAAGTCAGGATACTAAGCGGCAGGAAGCGCGGAAAAATAGAAATAGAGTATTATTCGGACGAAGAGCTCGACCGTCTTTTATGCCTGCTTAAGGGGCGGGGCCAGGTCGTTCTAAATGCGAACTCCGTCCGCATTTAGACTGCTCGGCCATGCAACCGGGGCGAACTTGACTCCGGCCTTTTCGGCGAAATGCCTTGCGGCGCTCGCGGCCGCATCGTAGGCGCTTTCGTCCGGGAGATGCTCGAGCATGCACGGCGTGTCGGCGGGAAGCGCGTTAAGCTCTTTTAAGAGCGATACGTAGTCGACGCCCCCGGCGCCTATCTGGACTTCGTCGAACATCACGCTAAGCGTGTCGTCGCGCATCGCGAGGTCTTTCAGATGGACCGAAAGGATGCCGTTTCCAAGCAGCTTAATGGTTTCGGCCAGATACGCCGCGTTTCCGTAATAGGCGCGCGGCGAGTTTATGCAGTTGACCGGATCGAAGTGGATCCCGGCTTCCTTCCGATCGAGCGCCGCAAGAAACCTCAGGTACTCGGCCGCCGTGTCGGGGAAACCGTACGGGAGCATCTCGAACGACATCTTCGCCCTCGCGGGCTTTACGATGTCGATGATCTTTCGCGAAACCTCAACGGCGTAATCAAAAAACCCGCTTCCGAAATTTTTTGCGCAAGGCCCGAACCAATGCTTCGGGTTCTGCGAGCCGACGATGTTGACGCAGGTAACGGCGCCGAGCTCGTCCGCAAGCGTCAGGCGTTCCGCGACGTAGCCGATGTTTCGCCTCGACGCGCTTTCGTCCGGGTCCATCGGGTTGCACCAGGCGCCCACTTCGGCGACGACGACGCCGTGCTTGGCGAACGCGTCCGCGTAGGCGCGTATCCGTTGCGTGTCGCCCGCCTTGAGGCCGTCGGGGCAGTACGCCGCGCCGTAGCCTTTTTCTTTGTGCGCGAGCGCGAATCTTTCCGGATCGCCCGGGTCGCGGTAAACCGGCCCTCCCAAACGCATGTGCAGTCCTCCCAATCGCTGGAATAATTTAAAATTATGATTCGCGCTTGAATTTTTCGAGCCTTCCCGCGATCTCGTCGTCGGCGTAGGCCGAAATCAGCGTGCCGTCCCCGGTGTGCTCCTCGGATATTATTTCGCATCTTTCGTGCAGCAGGCCCACGGCCCAGCCCTCGCCGTACGGTATCAGCGCCGTTATTTTTTTGCGCGCAGACAGGATGATCCGCTCGACTTCGGACAGAAGCGCTCCTATGTTTTCGCCGGTCAGGGCTGAAACGGAAACGCAAGCTGCGGCGCGGCCGTCTTGAAGAGGCTGCTCCATTTTGCCCCGGCCCGGCGCGTCCGCCTTGTTGAAAGCCGTCACGACGGGTTTGCCCGATAGGCCGAGCGAATCGATCAGCTCGTATACGACTTTCATTTGCGCGGGGTAAGCTATGTTGCTCGAATCCACGACGTGAAGCAGCACGTCGGCGTATTCCAGCTCCTCGAGCGTCGCCCTAAACGCCTTCACCAAATGGTGCGGGAGTTTTTCGATGAAGCCGACCGTGTCGGTGATGAGCGCCTCGGCTCCCCCCGGGAGCGAGAAGGAGCGCGTCGTGGTGTCCAGGGTGGCGAAAAGCATGTCCTCGGCGTATGCGCCCGCGCCCGCCGCCGCGTTCATAAGCGTGGATTTGCCGGCGTTAGTGTAGCCGACCATCGAAATTACCGGAACGTTCGACTTTTCCCGTTTTTCTCGAAGCAACGCGCGGTTTGCGCGGATTTCCTCGAGCTCGCGGCCCAGCTGGTGGATCCTTTTTCGGATGTGCCTCTTGTCCGTCTCGAGCTTCGATTCGCCCGGGCCCCTCGTGCCTATTCCGCCGCCGCGGATACCGCCGCCGCCGGCCTGCCTCGAAAGCGACGTCCCGACGCCAGTAAGGCGCGAGAGCCTGTAGCCTTGCATCGCAAGCTCCACTTGTTTTTTCCCCTCGGAGGATACCGCCCGCGCGGCGAAAATATCCAAAATGACCGAAGTCCGGTCAAGCACCGTCGTATCAAGCAGGTCGCGCATCTTTTTAAGCTGCGTGCTCGAGAGCTCGTCGTCTGCGACGACTCCGTCGGCGCCGGTCTCGTCCATTAACAGGCGAAGCTCCTCGAGCTTGCCCTTCCCGAGGTAGTGGCCCGGGTGCGCGGCTTCGCGCCGCTGCGTCAGGCGGCCCGCGACTTCCGCGCCCGCGGCCTCGACCAAAAGCGCCAGCTCGTCGAGCGGCCCGTACCCGTTTTCATCGTCGCCGGCGTCGCCGCCCGCGGATATCAAGATGAACTTTTCGCGCCTCGCGGCCGTATCTTCCATGCGTTATCCCTTCTGTTTCAATTAAGCGTAGCCGGCTCAAGCCGCTCGGCTTCGCGTATCGCCTTGCCTATTATTACGATCGAGGGGCCGATGATGATTCCGGCGAACCCGAAAATCCTGAAGCCGACGTAAATCGAAAGAAGCATCGCAAGCGGATGCACCCCGATCTGCACGCCGAGCACCTTCGGCTCGATCGACTGTCTCGCGATCGTGATTACCCCGTACAGTATTAACAAACCGACCGCGACCTTAATTTGGCCGGTCGCGAACGCGTAGACCGCCCAGGGCAAAAGCACCGAACCGCTCCCGACGATCGGGAGAAAATCCAAGACCGCCATAATTAGACCTAGCAGAAGCGCGTAAGGGTTTCTCAAAATAAGAAGCCCGGCGATCCCTATCGCTCCGACGATCGACATCATGATGAACTGCGCGCGGAAGTAGCCGCCGACCGCGCGCGACAATCCCCGGCGCATCATGCTGAAATTGTTCCGGAGCCACTCGGGGCAGACGCGCTTGATCGCGGCGAATATCATGGGCCCGTCCTTCATGAGGAAGAAAGCGCTTACCATCGTTAGTATCGTGTTTATGAATAGCTCCGAAAGGTTAGAAACGAAGCGAATCGACTGGCTGTAGACCCCGTCGCCGAAAATCGCGGCCAACGCGGAGGCGAGCTCGTTTTGGATACCGCCGAACTCGAAGCGGATCGATTCGGGCATCCTGCCGATTAGCTCGCGCAAGAATTCGTTGGCGTCGTCGAGCGTGCGGCTCAGGCTTTCGATGAAGGCGGGCGCGTTGTCGACGAAAGAACGCACCTGCCTCGAGACCGCGGAGACGATCAGCGTCCCGAGCCCCCCTGCGGCAAGCAGGAAAAAAATCAGGCACGCGAGCGCCGCGAGCCATCTCTTAAACTTAAGCCGCTTAACGAGCAGGCGTATTATCGGCTCCATCGCGAGCGCGACAATAAGCCCGATGAAAAACGGCGAGACGTAGATAAACAGGAATTGGAAGAAAACGTAGACCGATATCGTTATCAGCGCGAAGAACGCGACTTTGTCCGCCGTCTTTTTATGCCTGTAGTAAAACTCTCGCACCGGCCCGGCCGCCCCGATCCCAGAAGGTATCGCACCGAGTATAACATAAACGGCCGCATCGATAGACATTGCGCGGCCGCGTCCGTATAATTTGTAAAGCCCGATCGATCCGATCGAAATTACGCGGGGGTATTTATGTTTAAGCTGACCGAAAGCAAGGGTTGGATATATCTGTTTAAGGCTTTCTCGGTTTTTTGCGTCGTCGCAGCCGTGGTCTGCCTCATATGCGACCTCGCCATAAACAAGGGGCTCACCTGGTCGCTTTTCACGGTCTGCTCCGTAGCGTTCGCGTGGGCTAGCGCCGCGCCCGCCTTGCTTATGAGGACGAACAGGTGCGCGAAGTCGCTAATCGCGTTCACCGCGCTTACGGTCCCGTACTTGTACGCGCTTACGCTGATAGGAAAGTGGGATTGGTTCGCGGCGCTCGCGCTGCCCTTATGCGTTACCTGGATAGCCGCGTCTTGGGCCGCGTACTGCTCTGTCCGCTATAAAAAGATGAACCGCTGGCACAAGGCTGCGGCGATCACGGCCATAATAACGATCGGCTACGTCGCCACGACGGTTTTCGTGAACCTGCGCCTTAGCGGGCGCCTGTTTGAAATCAGCGACATAATCTCGATAATATCCTGCGCGGCGCTTTCGGTGATCCTGTTTTTGGCAGGCGCCGGAAAGCTTCCGAAAAAAAGCGTTGAAGGCGAAGGCGAAATCAAAAAGGATGCGGGAAACGAGGGTTAAGTATTGTTCAAGGCTTCGTCGATCGCGATGCACGCGTCCCTGCGCGTGCTTTTTTTTAGCTTCGGGCAGTCGCCGAAGCGGTTTGCGATGTGGCGCCTGATCGCGTCGGGCGATAGAATCTCGCGCGAAGTCCTTTTTTTTGGCAGGGCGCCGCGTTTTAGCCCGCACATCGCCTCGAGCTGCTCCGCGGTAGCGGGGTCGTCCGGCTTGAACGTGTTGTCCTTGAAGCCGAGCATGTGGCCTTTTTTGTCAAGCCGCCTCGCCGCCCCGATGCAGTCGTCGCTATGCCGGACGTCCTCGAACGGGGATACGGAAAGCATTTCGGTGACGCCGACCACGCGGTAGCCGTAATCATAAAGAAGCGCTAACTGTAAGCCCAGCGCGTCCGCGACGGGGGACTGCGCCGACATGTTGTAGCCGTCCTTCTGGAATATGACCGCGCCGTTTAAGCAGTCCGGGTCGTTTGATAGCGCCTCCCTCATCGGCCCAACCATCGCCCGGACGTCGGCGTCATAACTGCCCGTGGAGGGATACCAGCCTCCGCCGTCGAAGCTCGCCGCAAGATAATCGTAGCCCATCAGCGCGTACGCGTCATACGCGTTTTGCCTGCCGAACCTGCCAATTTTGTCCACGTAATGCGGCGGTCGGGCCAGCCTCATTTTATACCCGGCGTTTGCTTCGATTAAATCGTGAAGTTTCGTCAAGTCGGCCACGACCTCGTCGAAGTCCGCAAAGAACGCGCGTCCCCGGTACACGAAGTATTCCGGTCCGAACAGGCGGTGCGCGTAGCCGTGGTTGGCTATCTCGTGCCCATCATCAACCATGCGTTTTATCAATTCGGGCTGCGAAAGCGCCCCGGCAAGCGAATCCTGCCCGAAGCGCGCGTAGTGGTCGTATTTTTTTCCGAAGACGAAATGGCTCCCGACTTTGCCCTCCGAATCCGGATAATTGCCCGAAGTCGAGCCGATCACGTTAAACGTAGCGGTGGCGCCGTATTCTTTGAGAGTCCCGAGCAGACGCGAAGTCAGCCCGCCGTCGCCGGGAACGCAGGGCGCCGCGGTCGGCCCGTCGTCGAAAGTCATCGCGCAGACGCGCTCCTTGGGCGGCGAAACGGACTCGATCCTCCTGACCGGCGACATTATTTCGCCGGCGATGGATTTCCTCCTGCGCTTCAATTGCCTATTGACCTTGCGAAGCAGCGTGAACGCGCCGATGTTCATCCTGTCAAAACGTCCTTTTTCAATTTATTTAACGAGGCCAGCCGCCTTCATCAAGCGTATGCCAATTTATTTAACGAGGCCCATCGCCCTCATCGCGCGCTTTCGAACGCGAATCAACATCCTGCACGCCATGCTCCCGGGACGGCCCGAAGCCTCGCACAGCCCGCCTTTCATCGCGTCGCGCAAGCCGTTAAGGCTTCGCCTTGCATCCTCCCCGAACGAGGTGAAGGCTCGCCCGATTTCCATCGGGAGGTGGGCGTCGCTCCCGCCCGTCATAAACAAACCGCGCGCGGCCGCCGCTTCGTTTGCCAAATCAAGGGTCCGCGGCTCGCGGCGAAGCTCCCACGCGTTCGCGCACTCGATCCCGTCGACGTACTCGAAAAGGCTTTCTTTAACCGTCTCGCCCTTTTGGAACGGATGCGCCGAAACCAGCAAGCCGCCCTCGGCGCGCACGCGCTGCGCGATTTCGCTTAAGGAGAAGCGGCCCGCGCCGTCGCGCCAAAAATTTATTCCGGTCCCGTCGAAGAAAAGCGCGAGTATATGCCCGTGGTCGGTCGAGTATTCGGCCCCGGGTATCACGATAAAACCGTCCGGCGCCGCCGCCGCCACTCTTTCGACGTTGGCGGACGTGTTGTGGTCGGTCACCGCGATCCCGTCCAAGCCCCGCTTAAGCGCCCACCTGACCGCGGCGCGCGGACTTGTCAAGCCGTCGTTCGAGGCGTTCGTGTGCACGTGCATGTCGATCTTCAATTTGCGCTTCCCTTTTTCGTAAGCATCCTTAAATAGGCGAGCGAGCCCGGGAGGTCGCTTATTTCGAAAACCCCTCCGGCGACGCGGGGCGAGATGAAATCCAAAAGAACCGAACCCTCGGTTTTTACTCCCAAGCGCCTGCGCTCGAGCAGATGCATCAGATCGTTCGCGAAAAACTGCATCCGGACCCCGTTTTTATACGGGCAGCCATTACTTGATTCCGCGGCCCGCGCGCCGTTCCCGGCCGCCGCTTCCGCGTATTTAACGGAAAAGTAGGCGCCGGAGGCCCGAGCAAGCGGATAAGTCCCCCAGACTCGCGGATTTATTTCAAGGATATAGGGCTTTTCTACCGGTCCTTTAAACTCCGCCATCGCGAAGCCCTCGAGCCCGATCTTTTTAAAAAGCGCGAGCGCCTGCTCAATCAATCCGGGCTCCCAAACCGATTCGGCGCAGCACGACGGCCCGCCGGCCACGGGATATTCGCGGACTCGCCTGTGGCAAAACACCGCTACGGCCTCGGATTCTTTATTTAGGACCGCCGATACTCCGTGCGC
>WREB01000031.1 GCA_009779525.1 Defluviitaleaceae bacterium | reverse complement strand
GTGAATAAAAAATGGGCGTCGCCGAGGCGGCGGCGCTGCATCGCGCTAAGCACCTTCAATTGGTTGATCGAAGCGATTTGGTCCGCGAGCAAAAAAAACTCCCCAAGCCGCGACTCGGCTTCCTCGACCAATCCGACGGCTTTTTCGCTTAAACCGAACCGTTCGGCTAAAACTTTATAGAAATTCAAGAATCCGCCTGGGCCTGGCTTGTCAACGAAACCTGCTTCGACGGTACGATCGTCGAAACGGCGTGCTTGTACACCATCTGCTGCTTGCCGTCCGACTCCACGATTATCACGTAGTTGTCGAACGCCCGCACGTATCCGCGTATCTGGAACCCGCTCGTTAGGTAAAGCGCCACCGCCGTGTTGTCCCTGCGCGCCGACCCGAGTATTAAATCCTGATAATTCTGCGCCATTCAATCATCCGTCCGTTCGTTAAAATAGTTATATATTTCCAAAGCCGCCTCGCTTGGCAAAAGCGAGCCGACGTCGAGCCAGAAAGCGTCCGCCGAATATTTTTTGAACCATGTCAGCTGCCGTTTCGCCAACCGGCGCGTCGCGAGCTTGATGCTTCCGACGGCTTCGTCAATCGTTCGTCCGCCCGTCAGGTGCGAAACCATTTCCTTGTAGCCGATCCCCTGCATGCTCGTCAGTCCCGCGCCGTAACCGTACTCGAGCAGACCCCTGACCTCATCCTCAAGCCCGCTTGCGACCATCCGGTCGACTCGCTTGTTTATGCGGTCGTAAAGCGCGACGCGTTCCGTGTATAGCACGGTAAACCGCGCATCGTACGCGGCGGCTTTTGCTTTTTGCGCCGCGTTATGCTCTGAAATCCGCCGGTTCTCCGTATGGAAAAAAGCCAGCGCGCGCGCGACTCGCCTCGCGTTGTTTTCGTGTATCGAATCGGCCGAATCCGGATCGACTTCGCGCAGCATGCGGAGTATATGCGCGTTGCCCTTTTCCTTTGCCAGCGCCTCGAATGACTTTTGCATATCCGTTTCGGTTTCGCGGTTTGCTTCCGCGTTATCGGATTCGAATCCGTTCCCTCCAAGCAGGGCGTTGATATAAAAACCCGTGCCGCCCGCGATTATGGGAACCTTGTCCCGCGAATAAATACCCTCGATCGCTTTTTTTGCCATTTCGCAGTACATGGCCGCGGAAAACATTTTATCCGGCGAAACTACGTCAATCATATGGTGCGGTATACCGCCGCGTTCGGACGGCGTCGGTTTTACCGTTCCGATGTCGAATTTTTTATAAACGAGCATCGAATCCGCCGACACGATTTCGCCGCCGATTATTTTGGCGAGTTCCACCGCGGTTTCGGTTTTCTTGCAGGCGGTCGGCCCCGCGATCACGTAAAGCGGTCCCATCAGGTCCGCCTGAACTTCCTTTCGATTTCCCTTTTCGTAACTTCGATGATCGAAGGGCGTCCGTGCGGGCAGCTGAATGGGTTTTCCATATCAAAAAGCTTCGCTATCAACGCGTGCGCTTCCGTTTCGGTGATCGCGTCGTTTGCCTTCACCGCGGCTTTGCATGCGGACATCGCAATTGCGGCGAATTTATTTTCGTATGCCTTGTCGCCCGGCCGGCAGGGTTCGCCCAGCTTATCCAGCAGATCGTGAAAAAAAACCGGATGGAGCGGTCCGTTTAATAGATACGGCGCCGTAACGACGCTTGCCCGATCGCCGTCCAAGCATTCGAAGCCGAAACCGAAACGCTCGAGCAGTTCGCAGTTGTCTTCGATCGATTGCCTTTCGCCCGGGTAAAGCCGCATGCTAAGCGGCTCGAGCAGCATTTGGGCGTAGGATTCGCCCGCTTTGGCGGTCGCGAGCAGTTCTTCGTAGACGATGCGTTCGTGCGCGGCGTGCTGGTCCACGAAATACAATGAATCGTTTCGCTCGATCAGCCAGTACGTGCCGAAAACGAATCCCTTAACCGCGTAATCGGCATAATCGCCTGCCGTTTCCCTTGTTCGGACGGCCGCGTTTTGGGAAAAATATTCTGTCGGTTTTTCGCTTACGCGTAAGTCTTGGCCGCCGTCAAGCCGGCTTTGCCGTTGATGCTGGTACCGGTGCCGGCGCTGGTTTTGCTGTTGGCCATGTTCCTTTTTTTGTTCCTGTTCCTGTTCTTGGTCCTGGTCCTGTTCTTGGTCCTGTTCTTGGTATTCGTGTTTTTTTTGCGTGGCGGCGGCGTCCGCGGCCGGTTTTGCGTTATGCTCCGGTTTATTGTCGTTTGCGGGCTTTTCGGTACGTATCCTGACGATTTGCCTTCCGAGCCTGGCTTCGGGTATCAGGTCGTGTTCGTAGTATGCGTTTTTTATGCCCTCGTACGCGAATTTGTAAACTTCTTCTTCGTTAATGAAGCGAATCTCCGTTTTCGACGGATGCACGTTTACGTCCACATCGCTCAATGCAATCCCCATGTTCAATACGTAAACCGGAAATCTCCCGGAGACGAGCGAATGCTTGAGCGCTTCCTCCGCCGCCGCGCCGACTAACCGATTCTTTACGTGCC
This sequence comes from Defluviitaleaceae bacterium, assembly GCA_009779525.1. The sequence goes on along the minus strand of WREB01000031.1, from coordinate 6,168 downwards.
TTCCGTTAACGAACAGGCACGCGTATTGGCGGTTGCCCCTCGATATTTCGGGCTTCCCTATGTATCCGCTAAGCGAAAGACCGTTTCGCAAGGCTTCGATCGGCACCATTTTGGAAGCCGCCTCCCTGCCCCACGCATAATGGATCGCCGTCTTTAAATCGCCGCTTCCGTTCGTTTGAAGCAGCGTCCTGCCTTCGCTTATATGCCTGAAGGCGATCCCCGGATTTCCCAACGCGCATTTTACGATTATATCGGAGACAAAAGCCGCTTCTGCAGACGGTTTTTTTAGGAACTTGCGCCTTGCCGGGATGTTATAAAATAAATTGGAAACGACGACCGTGGTTCCGTCCGCGCAGCTCACCTGCTTGACCGGCCCTTCGACGCCTCCGCTCACATCCATCCGCGCTCCGCCGGCGAAACCGGCCGCCTTGCTTATGATCTCGGTTTGGGAAACCGAAGCGACGCTCGCGAGAGCCTCGCCCCTGAATCCGAGCGTTCCGATCTTAAACAAATCCTCGCCGGTCGCAATCTTGCTTGTCGCGTGCCTCGCGAACGCGAGCTTAAGCTGCGAGGGCTCGATTCCGCAGCCGTTGTCGGTGACGCGGATAAGGCTTAAGCCGCCGTCCTTGACTTCGACGGTTATCAAACTTGCGCCGGCGTCCACGGCGTTTTCGACAAGTTCTTTGACGACGGAGCTAGGCCTTTCGACGACTTCGCCCGCCGCTATCTTGTCAATCAGATTTGAATCAAGCAGGCGTATCCGGTTCATTGAGCGAAGCCGCTTTCGTTTGTCAATATTTTTTTTAAGTTTTCCAATTCGATCATCGCCTCAATCGGAGTTATCCTTTCGACGTCGATTTTACCGAGCGTTTCGGCTAGTTCATAATACGGTCCGCTATCCGAAGGCGCGGACGAAGCGAAGGGAGTTGGCGGATCATATGGATCGGCTTCCGCGTTATTTATTTCGCCGATATTTTCCAATACGGTTTCGGCGCGTTTTATGATCGAAAGCGGTATTCCGGCAAGCTTCGCGACATGCAGCCCGTACGACTTGTCGGAGGCGCCGGGCATAAGCTTGCGCAAAAAAACCATTTCGTCTCCCGTTTCCCTGACCGTAAAGCAATAGTTCACTGCGCCGTCGATTAATCCTTCTAGCTTGATCAATTCGTGGTAATGGGTGGCGACGAGCGTCTTCGCGCCCATTTTGCCAATGTCCGCGATGTGCTCGAGCACAGCCCAGGCGAGGCTTAACCCGTCGTAGGTGCTTGTGCCCCGCCCTATTTCGTCGAGCAGGATCAAGCTGTTGTTAGTCGCGTTGTTGACGATATTCGCGACTTCCGTCATTTCGACCATGAATGTGCTCTTGCCCATCGCGAGGTCGTCCGAAGCGCCCACGCGCGTGAAGATCCGGTCGACGACGCCGATCTTGGCGGAGTCGGCCGGTACGAAGCTGCCGATTTGTGCCATCAGCGTTATCAGCGCCACTTGCCTCATGTATGTCGATTTGCCCGCCATGTTGGGACCCGTGATAATCATGAGGCGGTTTTTGCCCGCGTCCATCACGGTATCGTTTGGCACGAACGTGCCGGGCGCCGCGCGCTCAACCGAGGGATGCCTTCCGTTGACTATCACTATTTCGCCACAGGCGTTCACCGTAGGCTTGACGTAAAAGTTTTGCTCCGCCGCTTCCGCCAACGACTGGAGCGAGTCGAGGCAGGCGATATGGCCCGCCGTTTTCATAATTCGCCCGATATGGCCGGCGACTTCGCGCCTTAACGCCTCGAAAAGCTCGCATTCCAGATCGTTTTGCTTTTCTTCGGCGCCGAGTATCGATTCCTCAAGCCGCTTTAACTCCTCGGTGACGAAGCGTTCGCAGCCCGCGAGCGTTTGGCGGCGGACGTAGCGTTCGGGCGCGAGGTGTTTGTATGAGTTCGTAAGCTCTATGTAATAGCCGAAAACTTTATTGAATCGTATTTTCAAATTTTTTATGCCCGTCGATTCCCGTTCGGCGTTTTCGAGTTCTACGAGCCATTCGCCTCCGTTTTCCTTTGCCGCGACCAATTCGTCAAGCCAGGCGTCGAATCCGCGTTTGATCAGCCCGCCTTCCTTCGTAGAAAACGGAGGGTCTTCCGCCAGGGTGTTTTCGATTAATTCGTGAATGTCCGCCAAGCCGTCGAAATCGTCTCGTATTTTTTTATGCAGGCCGGCATCAGTTTCAGCAAGCATAGTTTTGACGTGCGGAATATTTTTCAGCGAATCGCGAAACGCGGCCATTTCCTTGCCGTTCGGATAGCCGCCCGCCAAGCGGGAGATCAAGCGCTCGATGTCGCGGATTCCGCCGAGCAGTTCGCGAAGCTCCGCGCGCGGCATCGGATTTTTTTTCCATTCCTCCACCGCGTCGAGCCTTTCGTTTATTTCAACGGGATTTAATAAAGGCTGCTCGACCCATCCCCTTAACATGCGCGCCCCCATCGCGGTGCGCGTCAAATCCAGCGCGCCAAGCAGAGAGCCGTTCTTTCCCCTGCCAAAGCTGCCGCTAGTCAGCTCAAGGCTTCGCCGCGAAGGACCGTCAAGCGCCATGTATGAATTTTCTTTGATTTTTTTTATTGAAGTTATCTGCGCGATCGAATCCTTTTGCGTTTCGCGCAGGTAATGGAGCAGCGCGCCCGCGGCCGGAATCGCGGGCGAATCGGATTCGATGCCGAACCCTTCGAGGCTGTGCGTCTTAAAATGCCCGGTCAAAAGCTTGAGCGCGTTTTGCGGATTGTATGTCCATTCGGGCGAATGCGTCAGTTTCAAGCCGGTATGATTTTCCACGGATGTCCGCCGTGAAAACGTTTCGTGGGTTATGATTTCGGCGGGGGCGATGCGCGCGAGTTCGTCAAGCATTCCGTTAGCCCTTTCGGCCGGATGCGACGAAACGAAAAAAAGCCCCGTCGTAATGTCCGCCGAGGCTATCCCGATAATGCCGTTTCTTTCGCTGACGCACGAAATAAAATTATTTTTCGCCTCGTCGAGTTTCTTGGCGTCGGTGACGGTTCCGGGCGTTACGATCCGCACGATTTCGCGCCGCACGATTCCCTTGGCGATGCGCGGATCCTCGACCTGCTCGCATATCGCGACTCGGTATCCCTTGTCGACGAGTTTCGCCACGTATCCGTCGGCTGCGTGGAAGGGTACGCCGCACATCGGCGCCCGTTCTTCCTTGCCGCAATCGCGCCCGGTCAGAACGATGTCAAGTTCCCTTGACGCGGTGACGGCGTCGTCGAAAAACATTTCGTAAAAATCGCCGAGCCTGAAAAAAAGCAGGCACGAGGGATTTTGCTCCTTAATTTGGAAATACTGCTCCATCATCGGGGTGTATCCGGGCATTTGCCCCCTGCTTCCGTTTACAATCTTTCTTGATAATTTATTTCGCACTTCCGCCCGCAAGACGGGGCGCATGATCCAGCGTTGCAATCGTCCCGGAAACCGCCGTACGCGACCGCCCGGACGACCGATATCACCCGCTCGGCGTATGCGTGAAACTCTTTTTTTAAATCGTTAACTTCCGCTTCGTCAGCCGTCCCGTCCAAAAAGGAAGCTTCGCTTTTAAAAAACGCCTCGGCGCTCCCGGACCGAAGAATCATCCGCCCGAGATCCCTCGCAGCCTCGAAGCAATCGTCAGTTACGCCATTTTTCATACGCGTTCGCCCACCAAGTAAAACGTCTTGGCTTCGGTTATCTTGACTTCGACTATTTCGCCCGGGGACGCCGCCCCGTAAAAATGGACGAGCGCGTTGCCGTCGGTCCGCCCGGTCAAAGCGCCGTCCGCGCCCGGCGGGTCGTCCTCCGCCATCACGGCCAGCGTTTTGCTTAGCATTGATTCATTTTTTTTAAGCAAAATAAGGTTTAGCGTCCCGATCAACCGTTCGAACCTTTCCTTTACGGTTTCTTCGCGCAAATCGTACGGGATTTTCGAAGAAGGCGTCCCTTCCCTTTTTGAATAGATGAAGGTGAACGCGCCCTCGAAGCCGGCTTGATTGACCGCGTCAAGCGTTTCGCAAAAATCTTCCTCCGTTTCGCCGGGATAGCCGACGATAATGTCGGTCGTAACCGATACGCCCGGGACCGAGGCGCGGAGCAAATCAACGAGGCCCAGATACTGCTCCTTCGTGTATTTCCTGTTCATCGCTTCCAATATTTTTGTGCTGCCGGATTGCATCGGGAGATGCACCGACTTGCAAACTTTATTAAGCGAACCCATGGCGTCTATCAAATCACGACTAAAATCCTTCGGGTGCGAAGTAAGAAAGCGGATACGCTCGATTCCGCCTATGCCGTCCGCCATCTCAAGCAGCCGCGCGAACGAAACGCTTTCACAAGCTATGCCCGAACCTTCCCCGTTATACGAATTTACGTTCTGGCCGAGGAGCGTCAGCTCCCTTACGCCGTCTTGCGCCAGCGCCTCCGCTTCCGCCAATACGTCCGATGCGGCCCTGCTGCGCTCCATCCCGCGCACGCGCGGCACGATGCAGTACGAGCAAAAATTACCGCAGCCGTATGAAACGCTGACGCCCGCCTTGTGCCTGTGGTTTCTAGAAACCAAAACGCCGGCGTCGACGCCGTAGTCCGACGGCTCCCCGTATGCGTCCGAAATGTCGGCGAAACTCCGTTTTTCATTGAAATACGCGGCGAGATGTTCGGGAAAACGCCACCTTTCGTTGGTCCCGAGTATTATGTCTATGTACGGGTGGTTTTTTTGCAAATAGTCGGCGTAACCGGGCTGCCTGGCCATGCAGCCGCAAAACACGACGGTCAGGTCGGGATTGGTCTCCTTATAAAACTTAGCGAGCCCGATGTTTCCGATCGTTTTGTTTTCCGCGTTTTGCCTGATGCAGCACGTGTTGTATGCGATCAGGTCCGAGCCGTTTTCGGAACCGTTTCGCAGGAATCCCATCGCGACGAGCATTCCCGCCAGCTGTTCAGATTCGCGGACGTTCATTTGGCAGCCGTAGGTTTTTATGAAAAATTTCGGGCGGCGGCCGCGCCTATCAAAAAAATCATTCGTATATTCGCCGACCCGTTTGACATATTCGCTTTGCATTGCCCGATTATACTTTACGGCGCGCCCCTTGTCACAATCATGCGATTCCGGTAAATTCGCCGTTTTCGTAAAAGCAAACCTCGGTTCCGCATCCTTCTGTCCCGATGATTTTTAGGTCCGGCGTCCCGAACATGAAATCGACGTGTATGAGCGAGTCGTTTGCGCCCGCCGCGCACAACCCCTCTTCGCTAAGCTTGTCGCCCCCCTTAAGGTTGCTCGGGTAGGCCTTGCCAAGCGCCAGGTGGCAGGACGCGTTTTCGTCGAAGAGCGTCTCGTAGAAAAGCGTCTTCATTCCGGCGATCGGGGACGAATTCGCGACTATCGCGATTTCGCCGAGCCGGCGCGAACCTTCGTCCATCTCGATAATATTATCGAGGATCGCCCCGTTGGACCGCGCCTTCCATGAAACGGCCCCGCCGCCCTCGAAATCGATTTCGAAATCCTCGATCAGGTTGCCCTGGTAAGACAGCGGCATCGAGGCGACAACGCGCCCGCTCGCCCAGCTTTTGTCAGGCATCGTAAAAATTTCTTCCGTCGGCATGTTCGGGAAAAAATCAATACCGTCTTGCGCGGTATCGCCGCCGCCCCTCCACACATGGTTTTTGGCAAGTCCTATCGTCAGGTCGGTGCCTTTGCCGTTAACCATCCGCAGAGACGCGAATGATTTTTTATTTAAATAATCAACCCTTGCCGCAAAATTTTCCTTGTGCCTGACCCAATCGCCGATCGGATCGCCGCCGTCGGCCCTCGCGCCTTTTAAGATGAGCCCCCAAAGTTTTTCGACGGCGGCTTCGTCGCCAAGGCCCGGAAATATTTTTTTCGCCCAGGCCGGGGAAGGGAGCGCCGCGAGCGACCATCTTAGTGCGCCTGACATTGTAAGCGTCGTATGGTCCTTCGTTTTGCTCCGCGAAACTTTCGTCTGCCTTTTAATGCGGCCGGGATCAACGCCTGAGAGCAGGTCCGGGTCGGAGGAGCGCAAATGAATGTACGCGACTCCCCTGTCGTCGTAGTGCTTGAACCTGTCGACGCGCCACTCGGGGTATTCGTCGAAACACGCGTCGGCCGCGCGCAGGTACCTTGTT
>WREB01000030.1 GCA_009779525.1 Defluviitaleaceae bacterium | reverse complement strand
GCGCGAGTTAATCGTTCGGTGCAGGCTCGACTACCGCGAGCGCTTAAAAATGCTGAAGCTTTCGTTCAATGTCAAGGCGGATTCGCCGCGCGCGGTATATTCGATGCCGTTCGGCTTCATCGAGAAGCAGGCGGACGGCCTCGAGGAGCCCTCGCACGAATGGATGGCCGCAATAGACGAGGCGGGCGGCGCGGGGCTCGCGCTGGTCAACGATTCGAAATACAGTTTTTCGCTTTTTAAAAACGATATGAGGATGGTCGCGGCGCGCGGCTGCGGCTATGCCGACCATTACGGATCGCGCGAAGACTTGGTCGAATACCAGGACATGGGCGAACAACGCTTCACGTACGCGCTTTCCGCGTTTGACGCCAAACGAATCGAAGATGTCGCAAAGCTCGCGGCGGTCATAAACCAGCCCCCGCACCTAATCATGGAAACGCGCCACGAAGGGCCGCTTGCAAAGCGCCGGAGCGGGATCGATGTTTCCGCCGAAAACGTTTTCGTCACGGCGATAAAGGCCGCGGAGCCGCCGTTGGAAGGCTTGATACTTCGAGTCGTCGAAACGCGCGGAACCGAGACGGACGCAACCATCAAAAGCGGCTTGTTTTCGCAATTGGTGAAGGTTTCGCTGAAGCGTCAGGAATTTATGACGATTTTCGTGCCTTCCGACCCGGACCGCGAGGCGTTCGAGATATGTTCTGACGAAACTTTTCCTTGAAGCGGCGAAGTAAGAATTATTTCGCCCCGGACCGCGAGGCGTTCGAAATTATTTCGGACGAAACTTTTCCTTGAAGCGGCGAAGTAAGAATTATTTCGTCCCGGACCGCGAGGCGTTCGAGATTATTTCGGACGAAACTACTCCGTGAAGCGGCGAAGTAAACATAATTTCGCTTCGATGTCGCGCACGGTTTTATCGGATTCATTTGGTAAAGCGTTTTTACCGTCAAGTATCTGTGTTCTTATCCGTTCGAACTTCGCCGCTTCATTAGACACGAAAGCGCGGAAGGTTTGTCCTCCGCGCTTTATTATGTGTTTGCCGAGCAAATAATCAATCTCGTCCCACGCGGCGTCCGTTTTCCCGCGTTTCGCCCTGAGCGCCGTATAGAAGCGGCCGCCCTCGCGCGACAAAATTTCGTCTTCAATCGAAAAGCCCATTTGGTGAAGCCGTCTGCGAAACTCCGGCGCGTCCCGCTGCGGCTGCAGGATAAGGCGACCCGCGGATTCCGCCGCCTCGATGCTTCTCCATAACATATCAGCGATGTTTATTCCGCCGATTCCGGCGATCACCACGCATTCCAATTCGTCTTGCCCAAGCGGTTCGAGCCCGTCTCCTAATCGATTGACGATTCTTTCGGAAAGCGAATGCGCCGCGATATTTGTCTTGGCGATCATAAGCGGCCCAGGGCGGACGTCGCATGCGACGGCGCGGTCGCACAATCCGGAAAGTATTGCCGCGATCGGCACGTAAGCGTGGTCGCATCCTATGTCGGCGAGCACTCCGATTTTTTTGTTTTCGCTTTTGATCAGCTCGAGCACGGATTTCAGGCGATTTGGAAGGATTATCGGCGTTACCCCTTAAACGTTGAATTTGATTGATATGATAAAAACACGGTTATTACGGGCTTGACCCGCGATGCCGTAAACGGCGTCATTGCGGGCTTGACCCGCAATTTCCCTGGAATTCATTGTTAACTTCTATTCGCAAAAGGTTGTATTTTCAAACATCTCGAAAAATATTGCTTAATCCAAATAATCCTTCAATTTTTTACTCCTGCTCGGGTGCCTTAGCTTGCGCAGCGCCTTCGCTTCTATCTGGCGGATCCGCTCGCGCGTCACGTTGAATTCCTTACCGACTTCCTCGAGGGTTCGCGCGCGGCCGTCGTCAAGGCCGAAACGGAGCCTGAGCACTTTTTCCTCGCGGTCGGTAAGGGTGTCGAGCACGTCGATAAGCTGTTCCTTAAGCAGGGTGAACGCCGCCGCTTCGGCGGGCGCGGGTATGTCGTCGTCGGGGATGAAATCGCCTAAGTGGCTGTCCTCCTCCTCGCCGATCGGTGTTTCGAGCGAGACGGGTTCCTGCCCGATCTTGAGGATTTCGCGCACCTTCTCAACAGGCATCTGCATCTCCTTCGCCAGTTCGTCCGGCGTTGGGTCGCGCCCGAGCTCCTGAAGGAGCTGCCTGGAAACGCGAATTAATTTGTTTATGGTTTCGACCATATGCACCGGAATACGGATGGTTCGCGCCTGGTCGGCGATCGCCCGGGTTATCGCCTGGCGAATCCACCAAGTGGCGTACGTGCTGAACTTATAGCCCTTGCGGTAATCGAATTTTTCGACGGCTTTGATCAAGCCGAGGTTGCCCTCCTGTATCAAATCTAAAAAAAGCATTCCGCGGCCGACGTAGCGCTTCGCGATGCTAACGACGAGCCGTAGGTTGGCTTCGGCAAGCCTGCTTTTCGCGAACTCCTCGCCTTTTTCCATCCGCTTCGCAAGATCGATTTCCTCCTCGGCGGTAAGAAGCGGAACCTTCCCGATTTCCTTCAGGTACATCCTCACATGGTCGTCGATGTTTATGGCGCCCTCGACGATCGAAAGGTCTATTTCCTTTTCCGCTTCCTCTTCGACCTCAACGCCGCCGAGCACGTCGATCCCGTTCGACTCGAGCGTTTCGTAGACCTTTTCAACCTGATCGGGGTCGAGGTCGACGTCGCCTAAGAAATCCATGATTTCTTTGTATTCGAGCACGTTCTTCTTTTTCTTTCCTATCGCGACAAGGTCCTTGATCCTGTTCGTAAGCAGCGTGTCGTCGATTGGTTTCAATAAAAGCATCCCTTTCGAAATATATTTATGGAACTTTGGTTTAGGTCGGCTTTAATCTGAAAAATTCACGATTTGACTTGGCAGGCTGCGCTTCTCTTCGAAAAGCGAATTGAGCTTTGCTTTGCTCTCGTCGCTTTCGCCGGCGCATTCCGATATACGTTTGTCGATCCATGCGCGCTTGAGCAGGCCCGCCATTTCGTTGAGCGCCTTCTCGGTTTCGGCGCCAGGTTCGTAAAAGGCGGACTGCATAAATATATCGGCAGTTTTGTTTTGTTCGTCAAACGAATCGAAACGGTTGATCAGATCCGCGGGCGCGATTTTTTTGCCGGAACGCGCGGATTGGATAATGATGCCGGCAAGCGACTCATAAAGCGGGTCGCCCATTTCTTCCGGCATGAAATTCCCGCTTTCGTCGAGCGCCTTGCACGCGCCGATGTCGTTCGCAAGCAGGCAGATCAAACCCCGCCTGGCGTTTTGAATCCCCTTGTCATTTTGCCTAAGCCCCGCCGTCCGTCTTGAGATCTGGCGGAATGCGCCGGGAATCGCCTGGTTTTGGCGCGCGCTTTCGATTTCGGCGCGGATGGCCGTTTGGCTAATTCCGGTTTGCGCCGATATCTCCGCGGCGTAGGCGTCCGCCTCGATCGCGCCGGGAAGCTGGGAAAGAAGCGCCGCCGCTTCCTTCGTGAAAGCCACGCGGCCCTCGGTCGTGTCGATCGGATGTTTTTTTTGGACTATGTTTATGCGAAACGCGACATGGCTCTGGGCCGCTTTAAGCAGCGCGGCGAAGCGCCCCGGACCGTGCTTTGTTATGTATTCGTCCGGGTCCTTCGCGTCTTTTACCTGCAGGACCTTAACCGAAAGCCCCGAGTCGAGCAGTATCGGGATCGCCCTAAGCGCCGCCTTTTCCCCCGCTTCGTCGCTGTCCATGATGAGTATGACCGAACCGCAGTTCACGCGCTTTAGCAACCGGCCGTGGTCGGGGGTAAGCGCGGTCCCCAAGGCGCCCGCGGCGTTTTTAAACCCGGCCTGCTGCAGTCCGAGAACGTCCATGTAGCCTTCGACCAAAATTATTTCGCTTGCGCGCGCCTTTCGCGCTATATTAAGCCCGTACAGCTGCCTGCCTTTTTCGAAGAGCGGTGTTTCGGGCGAGTTGAGATACTTGGCCCCGTCCTCCCCTTTGTCGCCTGGCGTCCTTCCGCCGAAGCCGACGACTTTGTCCGTTATATCCACGATCGGAAAAATCAACCTGTTTCGGAACCTGTCGTAGTGCCCGCCGGTCTTGTTGCCGACCGCGAGTCCCGCCGCCTGTATCTCCCCCGCCTTATGCCCGAGACTTGTCAAATGCGCGGTTAAAATTTCCCAGCCGTCGGGCGCGAGGCCCAGCCCGAACTTTTTCGCCGTGGCGTCCGATACGTTTCGCCCGCGGAGGTATTCGCGCGCATACAATGCCTCGGGTGATTCGCCCCGCAGGTAGTCGTAAAAGAACCGCGCGGCGCTTCGGTTTATTTCGACAAGAGTCTCCTTGAGCCTCGCCCGGTTTTTCGCCGCCCTCGAGTCGGCGTTTTGCGGCAGCGCGTAGTTGACGCGGTCGGCCAGGTACTTCAGCGCCTCGATGAAATCGTAGTTTTCGATCTGCATTATGAAGCTGAAGACGTTGCCGCCGGCCCCGCAGCCGAAACACTTGAAAATCTGCATTTCGGGATTTACGGAAAATGAAGGCGTCTTCTCGCGGTGGAACGGGCAGAGCCCGAAATGCCTTCCGCCCCGCGAACGAAGCGCAACGAAGCCGCCGACGACGTCCACGATGTCGTTTAAATAGCGGACTTCCTCGATTATTTCGTTCGGGTAAAGCACCCGCGCCTCCGCATTACTTGATTACTTCCTAGCGGGATCGAATTTTACAAGCAGCACAAAAAATACCAGCGAAAACACGCTTACGCACGCGCCGGCTACAAAGAACGGGTTGAGGTACTTAAACTCGACCGAATGCGTCCCGGCGGGAAGGCGGACCGCGGCCATGCAGCCCCCGACCGTAACGATCTCGGCGGGCGCTCCGTCGACCGACGCCGTCCAGCGCCCCTGATGCGGAAGCGACGTGTAAAGCAATCCCCCGCGTTCGGTCGAAACGCTTCCCGCGATTTTCGTTTCGCCGAAACTTGCGAGGGAGTAGGTCTCGCTCGAAAGTATCTCGTATCCTCGCAAAAACAAGTCGCGGTCGATGTACGCCACGTAAATTTTCGCGCCGCCGCTTTGCGCGCTCATGTTCACGGCGACCGAAAATATTTCGCCTTCCTTGACCATCCCGACGTTGAATATGTTCGGGAGCCTTATGTTGACCGTGCGCGCCGCGCCAGCGTCTTTCGTTACGGTCGCCTGAGTCGCGTCGGAAATGTCCGCGTACGCGAAATAACTCGCGTCGCGGTCCGAAAGATAATTCCACTTCAGGCGCCCGCCGGTTTCGTCCTCCTCGAGCGTGTATGAATATTCGCCAAGTTCTTTTCTGCTGACGAAATAATTGCTGTGCCCGACGTGGACCATGTCGATTATCGTAAACAAGTCGCCTTCCAGGCCGGTCGCGAGGTTGAAAAACAGGTTTTGCGACGCGAACGGGTCGCCTTCTTTCGGCGCGTAATCCGCCAAGCCGTCCATAACCATAAACCCGAACGGCAGGCTGTATTTGTTTTTAAGGAGCACGGCGTCGCCTTCTCGCCCGGCCGCCTCGTAAAAGAATGAATCGTCGGCGGGGTTGCCGGAGCGCGCCACGAGATAGCGCACGCAAAGCAGGGCGTTTGTAAGCGGCGAGGTGTCGGCGTAGCAGTAGCGGTTCCCAATTCCCCAGGCGGAGAGCCCGATTCCCCTCATAAACTCCGGGACGCTTGCGTCGACGCTCGACGAAAACAGCGAGGCGCCATTGATCCCGAAAAGCATCGGGTCGTTGAGCGTCTGCCAATCGGTGAACTCCGTGCGGAAAAAATCATTTTCCGGCCGTTCAATTTTATCAATCAGCGCCTTCACGCTGTCGTAGCCGGAGGGATAGTTGTTCCTGTCCGTATTCGAATTGCCGGCTATCCCTATGTGCGCGTTGGCCGTAAGCTCCGCAAGCATGAGCAGCGCCAACGCCGCCGCCGCCGGCGCCGGGAAGGCGGTCCGTTTTTTCTCGCGCCCCGTTTTTTTCGCGGATCCGCTCAACATTTTCTTTTTAGCGGACGGCTTTTTTTCCGCAGTCCGTGAGACGGCGAAAAATATTAAAACATAAACCGCGCAAAGCGTCGCGTTTCGCACGACCGACTTCAGGTCCTGGGTACCCAAGGCCGCCATAAGAACGAAAAAAACGGCGGACGCCGCCATCGCGCACAGATCCTTTGCCCGCACCTCGCCTAAGTTTACGAAAGTTTTGTAAGCGACGGATACGAGCAGGAACGAGAACAGGAACGCGAACCTAAACGGAAGCATGTTTGTGAAGTGAAAGCCGTTCCAGATGAAATCCAGCGCGTTGACGTTGCAACTGACCAAAATAAACGCCAGGATAAGGATATTTGCGGTCCTTTCTTTAAGCGGGACGCCGCCGCGGATCGCGTAAACGGCTAAAAGCATCGCGCACAAAAGGCCGCAGTATATGTTGGGGAGCCCGGTTCTTGCCGTCGCGGCGTTAAACGCGGTCATGTTGCCAAGCACGCTGGCGAAGCTTTCATAAAGCCGCAACGTCTTCGGGAACTGGCCGAACGCCCCGGCGGTGCCGCCAAGCGACACGATCGCCGGCAACGTGACGAAGGCGCCCATCCCAAGCGCGGGAACCGTATAAACCGCGATCCTAAGTAGCTTCCTTAAAAATTCTTTCGGTTTGTACCCGTTAGAGACGCACTCGTAAAAAAACATGATCGCGACGAAAAGGCAAATGAAAAATCCGATGATGTAGTTTGACGCGAACGCCACCGCAAGCGTGACGGCGTACAACATGCCCCGGTCTTCGCGGACCAGAGACCTAAGCCCAAGCATGACAAGCGGGAGCAGCGCGAACCCGTCGAACCACATGATGTTGTGGTTGTACCCGACCGTAAAGGCGCAAAGCGCGTAGCAGGAGGCGAACGCGGGAAGCAGGTACGGGCGGGCCGAATCTATACGGCGTAAAAAAACGCTCATAAACAGTCCGGAAAGTCCTATCTTGACGAGAAGCAATACGGTCGTGACTTCGCGGAGCGCGGATAGCGGGAAAAGCACGATAAGCGCGTTTAACGGGCTCGCTAGCAGGTAAGCGAAATGCCCGATGTAATCGTCGCCGACACCGGCGCTCCAAGACCAGAGCATCGAGCCGCCCTCGCGCAGCTTGTGCCAGTAATCGACGATGAACGGGTAATACTGCTGCCAAAAGTCGTATATCAAAATTTGCCTGGTCCCGAACGGAAAGACTTTCTGGCCGGCGAAGACCGCTCCGATTATTAAAAACGGCAGCGCAAATGAAACCGCGTGGGCTGCGACAATTTTTTTTGCGCCTTGCGCCCGGGCATCCATGCTAACGCGAAGCGTCGGCAAGCTTGCCGACCACGACGAAGCGCGCGTTGGTGAAGTTGTACGTGCAGGTAATCAGACTCACGATTTTGTCCTCCGCGTTTACGTTTACGCCGCTTTTTACGTACGAAAGCCTGCGTATCCTGTTTATGTAATCCAAAAAAGCCTCGTCGTTTTTAAACTTTCGTTCGAGCACCGGTGTTTCCCCGTCGACGACGTATCCGGCGAAAATCTCGAGCTTGAAATCGTTAAACGGGGTGTTTATCAAAATCACCGGGTGTTCTTCCAAAAAATCCTGCTTTTTATAGAGTTCCAATACCGCGAACATGTCGCCGCTTTTCATGTGGTGCCCGTAGATTATCGTGTTTTTGTCTGAAAAATCGGCTGCGCTCGCGTAGTCCAAAAAAATCGAGCCCATTTTGTGCGAGACGCCGTCCGGGAGATGGGTCAGGTAGTATTCGTTGTCGACGCCCTGCATGACCGGGTAGTCGACCACCGTTTGGTCGAGCGTAATCCACGCGACTATTCCCGGATAGAAACGCTTAAGCAGCACGAAATCGCGAGAAGGCGCAAAGGTAGGGGCGTTGTCCGGGATGTCGTCGCGGTAGCCGTCCCCGTTATCGAAATAAGTCTCGCCGCCGTCCGCCGCGGCGTCCGCGTTATCGCGCGGGTCTTCCGGGTCGTCGTGAAGGACCGTTTTCGGCCCGCCGGCCGAATCCGCGCCCGAATGGTGGTTCTGGTTTTGGGATTCCGACGCTATCGCCGAAAGGGCGGCGTAGTAATCGCGGCCCCGATTGTTGTCGATTGATTCAAGGACGAGCATGTAGGCGAATATTATCGTGGCGGCGGCGCCCACTGCTCCGAGCGCGAAGAAGACGTAGTAGAGCTTTTTCCTTTTCATCGCCGCCCCCGTTCTTAAAAATTACTTACAGTTTAACCCTTTTGCCGGTTTTGCACAAAAAAAAGGGCCGTGGCATGCACGGCCCTTGCGTTTTTACTTAGATGCTTGCCTTCTTCGCCTTGCGGGCCAGCGTCATCGACGCCGCTGTGAAGATGAGGGAGGCGAACATCCCGAGAAGCATCGCGAACATGATTCCGTTGTCGCCGGTCTTCGGCAGGTTGGCGAGCGGGACGATCTCCTCAAGCTCGACTTCCTCGACTACTTCTATTTCTTCGAAAGCTCCCAGCGCCTGCGGTTCCTCGAATTCGATTTCGTCTTCAGGCTCTTCTTCGGGCGCGGCCAACGCGATCTCTTCGGTAAACTCGATCGGGAGAACGGTGCGCTGCGTCGGGGTCCCGGCCACGGTCTGTATGAATTCGATCGCGGGTTGAGTCGGTTGAGTCGGGTCGGTCGGGTCGGTCGGGTCATC
>WREB01000029.1 GCA_009779525.1 Defluviitaleaceae bacterium | reverse complement strand
TTATTGGGGGACGCGAGGCGATTAAAAAAAAAAAAAAAAAAATAAAAATACACCCAAAAGGGTATATTTTTGACGCGAAAAAGCGTCAATTTCGACCCCAAAAAACGGTTTCAGGCGTTCCAGCCTTAATAATTATTATTGCGGCCGCTAAAAAGCGCCATGTTACAAAAAAAACCGGGCGCGGTATGCGCCCGGCCGCGCGGCGGAAGCCGCGCGTTTGGAGGAGGAGGATGAAACCTTTAGAAGTTGGTGTTTTCGCCGAGCCTTACCTTTAGCGTCATCGGCTCGGTCCCTTCGCGCAGTATCTTTATCTCGACCGATTCGCCGACTTCGCAGCGCTTGATTTCGTCCTGAAGCTGTTCGAAGGTGAATATGGCCGCGCCGTTGAAGCTGGTTATGATGTCCGTGGCGACTAGCCCGGCCCGGTCAGCGCTCGAGCCCGCTATCACCATTCCGACGTAAACGCCGATCATCGGTATCCCGTACTGATCGGCGATTTCCTCTGTGACGGTGTTACCCCTGATGCCTAAAAACGGCCTCGCCTTGACGTCCATAAGCCCCTCGAGGATCGGCTTTGCGACGTTTGACGAGATGCTGTAGCTGACGCCCTCGATCGCGTAGTAGCTGCTCGAGAGTTTCGCCGTGTTTATTCCTATGACCTCGCCGTTTAGGTTTACGAGCGGCCCGCCGCTGTTGCCGAGGTTGATGACCGCGTCCGTCTGCGTCACGGTGAGCTGCCTGCCGCTGTCGAGTATTATGGTTTTTTCTTTTGCGCTGATAATGCCCTGCGTCGCGGCGTTGCCTTCGCCGAGCGCGTTTCCGATCGTCATGACGAAATCGCCGACTTCCATTTTGTCGGAATCGCCGAACACTGCGATCGCGACGGAATCTATCCCGGCGTCGCGCAAATCCTTTTTATTAACGGATATGACGGAAAGGTCCGCCGCCGCGTCGCTTCCGACCGGCATCGCGCCGACCGGACCCTTGCCGGAGACGGAAACGTTCACGCTAACCGCGTCAAGCACAACGTGCGCGTTGGTCGCGATGTAGATTTTTTCGGCGTCCTCGGCGAAGATGATACCGGTCGCCTCGCCCTGCTGCTGCTGCTGCCTTCCGAAAATGTCGGCCGAATCGATTACGGACGAAACGCTCACGACCGACGGCTCGACAATCTTATAAACGTCCGAAAACGTGCCGTCGCGTGGCGCGCCGTCGGATTCGAAGCCTAAGACCGAGCGCGTGCTTATAAAATCGTCCTGGCTGTTTTTCGCGCTTCCGATTTCGATCTGCTCGATCGGCTCGCCTAAAACATAATGCCTGACAAGCGGTATCGCGGCGCCGATCCCAAGCCCAGCGCAGCCGGCGCCGAGCGTGCAGGCCACAAGCAGCGCCGCGGCCCTGCGCCTCCACGGATTTTTGATTTTTGCTTCGGGGGGCTGCTTGATCGTTTCGTTGAAGAAGGCCGCGGGCGCAGCCGCCTCGTCGTCCAGATATTTGTCGCGCTTCGAAAATTCTTCGCGTCCGCCCGTTTCGTCTGAAGACAATTCGCCGTCCGCGACATCGCATAATTCACCGGCCGCGTCGTCGGCGGCTTGCGTCCGCAAGGGATCCGTTTCGATCTCGCTCTGCACGCTTTCGATTTCGGCGTATCCGTACGGGTCGAAATCCTTTCTATCGTTTTCGTCCATGTTTGCCTCCGCGTCTTGTTTTGGCGAAATGATAATCTGCGATGATGAATACCATGTGAATAAAATGTAAATTATTCGCCCAAAAATGAAAGCGCGGCGCCGACCATGTCGTCTTCGGCCGAAACGTGGACGTCCGGCTCGATACCCGCGCCGTGGACGGAGCTTCCGTCGGGCGCCTCGACCAAAAGCACCGTCGCCTTGACCGCGTAGCCCATAGTCAGCGGTATCGTCACCTGCCCGATGCCTTTCCCGAAAGTCCTCTCGCCTATTAGCGCGACGCCGCCGACGTTCGCCCTCAGCGCGTTTATCAAGCCCTCGGCCGCGCTCGCGGTGTTTTTGTCCTGCAGCACGACGATTTTTTCGAAATGGAAGTAAGTGCCTCCCCTCGACTTGACCGCGTGCGAAAGAAACGGCGCGCGCATCCTCTCGTAGCCGAGCGTGCCGTTTTTTTCGACGAACAAGTCGGCGACGCGGTAGAAATCCGCGAGCAGCCCCCCGTAGTTGCCGCGCAGGTCCAAAACCAGGTTTTTGTACGGGAGCATGAATTCGCGCCATCCGTAGACGAATTCGCGCGTGCCCTTGGATATGTTCGGCAAATACATATAGACGGTGTCCTGGCTAAGCGCCTCGACTCTCGCGAGCTTGGCGTCGGCCCGCTCCCCCTCGACCGAGCGGACGTACTGCTCCGGCGTATAGAGATACGTGTAGTAGTCGCGGTTGGCCGCCCTGATCTTTTCCGTCGCGGCGGCGATAACGAACCTGTCGAAATCGCGGTGGAGCCCCTTGAAGTTGTGTTCGCCAAGCGCTTCCTTGTACAGCGCCTCAAGCGTCTCCGCGAAAATGTAATTGTCCGCGATCAATAGCTTGAACGCCCAGTAGTCGTAGTTAAGGTAGACCAGCGCGCAAATCAAGGCGGTTAGCGCGAAGAAGCCTATTTTGTAAAAACGGTATCCCCTCTTCGGCTCCTTCGCCTTTTTTATTTTCTTCCCAGGCGGCTTCATCCGCGAATCGCTTCCCGCAACGTGATATAATCAGAAAATAACACCGGCGCATGGATGTGTAAACCTTGGGCGAGCGCCTTGTCGCGCAAAACAAGAAGGCGTACTTCGATTATTATATAGAAAAGACTTTCCAGGCGGGCATATCGCTCGCCGGGACCGAAGTCAAGTCGCTTCGGGCGTCTAAGTGCAGCCTCAAGGAAAGCTTCGTCGTGATCGAGGGCGGCAGCGCGTTCATCGAGGGAATGCACATAAGCCCGTACGAGCACGGCAACGTTTTCAACAAGGATCCGCTTCGAAGGCGGCGGCTCCTGCTGCACGGATACGAAATAAGCAACCTGCGCTCCGCGGTCTCGCGCGAGGGCTACACGATCGTCCCGCTTCGCGTTTACTTCGCCGGGAGCAAGGTCAAGCTGGACGTGGCGCTCGCCAAAGGCAAGAAGGTATACGACAAGCGCGAGGCGATCGCGAAAAAGACCCAGCGGAGGGACGCCGAAAAAGAGTTTAGGGTCAGGATGCGGTAAAACAGGCTTTCATTGCATTCGCAAATGGTTTATAATAGAACGCCGCCGCGCGTAAACCGCCGCGGCAGCAAGGGGGTGCGCGGGTGCTTGGCACCGACATCGGGATTGACCTGGGCACGGCTTCTGTTTTAGTATACATACGCGGACACGGGACCGTTCTGCAGGAACCGTCGGTCGTTGCGATAGATAAAAATACTGATACGATTTTGGCGGTAGGCGAAGCCGCGCGCAGCATGATCGGAAGGACGCCGGGCAATATCGTGGCGATACGCCCGCTTAAGGAAGGCGTCATATCCGACTACAGCATCACTGAAAAGATGCTCAAGTACTTTATCACGAAGGCGATCGGCAAGCCGCTTCTGCGCAAGCCGCGCATCGCGGTGTGCGTCCCCTCGAGCGTCACGGAGGTTGAGCGCCGCGCGGTCGAGGATGCGACGAGGCAGGCCGGGGCCAGGCAGGTATTCGTGATAGAGGAGCCGATCGCCGCGGCGATAGGCGCGGGCATCGACATCGGCAGGGCGTGCGGGAGCATGGTCGTCGACATCGGCGGAGGCACGACGGACGTCGCCGTCATATCGCTCGGCGGCACGGTCGTGAGCGCCTCCATTAAAATCGCCGGCGACAACTTCGACGAGGCGATAATCCGCTACATGCGGAAAAAGCACAACGTGCTGATAGGCGACCGGACCGCGGAGGACTTAAAGATACACGTTGGGACGGCCCATCCGCGCACGGTGCCGGTCTGCATGGACGTCCGTGGCCGAAATCTCGTGACGGGTTTGCCGAAGACGATCTGCGTGACTTCGGAAGAAATGCAGGAGGCCCTGCACGAATCTATTTCAAGCGTCATCGAAGCGGTCCACATGGTGCTTGAAAAGACGCCGCCCGAACTTGCCTCCGACATATCCGACCGCGGAATCGTGATGACCGGCGGCGGGAGCCTGATGTACGGACTGGACAGACTTATCAAGGAAAAAACCGGGATCAACGCGATAATCGCGGAGGAAGCGATCTCCTGCGTCGCGATAGGCACCGGAAGATATATCGAATACGTCTCGCTCGGCAAGATAAACATGGAAGATACGAACTGGAGGAATTAGCATGGTGAGGGGCCTGTACACCTCGGCGCTCGGCATGATAACGCAGATGAACCGGATGGACGTCGTCGCCAACAACATCGCCAACGTCGACACCACGGGCTATAAAAGGGACCAGGTCGTCTCGCAGTCGTTCTCCGAGGAGCTTATGCGCCGCCTTAACGACCCGGTGACGCGGATGTTCAAGGATTATCCGATCGGGACCGTTTCTCAGGGCGTTTACGTCAACGACATATACACCGACCATTCCGCCGGCTCGTTCAGGCAGACCGGGAGTTCCCTCGACCTTGCCCTGAAGGGGCAGGGCTTTTTTAGCGTAACCGTAAACGGCGAGGAGCTCTACACGCGCGACGGTTCGTTCACGCTCGCCTCAAACGGGGCGCTCGTGACCAAGGACGGCGGATGGGTGCAGGGCGCGGGCGGAGACGTCATTCTACCTAACGGGCCGGTCGTAATCGACGAGGCCGGAAGGATATTCGTGAACGGAATATACATAGACACGCTCAAGCTCACGGATTTTTCGGACAAGCACACGCTTCGGAAAGAAAAGGACAATTACTACCGCGTGACCGCCGAATCGCAATTCGCGCCGTTCGAGGGAAGCGTGACGCAGGGATTCTTAGAAAACTCGAACGTAAGCAGCGTGCGCGAAATGGTCGAGATGATAGCGCTTTCGCGCGCGTACGAGACCAATTCGCGCATGATTACCGTCCATGACGCGATAATGGCGCGGGCGGTAAGCGAAATAGGCAGGCGGTAGGTTTAGCGGCATACAGATTTAAGCGGAGGGACGCTACGTTATGATGAGATCGCTTTGGACGGCCGCCTCTGGGATGATCACCCAGCAGCAAAACGTGGACAACATAGCCAACAACCTCGCCAACGTAAACACCTACGGTTATAAAAAAGAACGGATGGAGTTCAAGACCCTCCTGTACGAGACGATGAAGCGCGCCGACTTAGACCCGGCCAACCGCTCCGGGAGCCCGGTCAACCTGCAGGTCGGCCACGGGGTGAGGCCGATCGCGGTTTCCAGGATCTTCACGATGGGCAACCTGCAGCGGACCGACAACCCGCAGGACTTCGCGATCGAGGGCGACGGCTTCTTCGTAGTGATGCGCGGTTTCGACCAGCTGTTTTATACCAAGGACGGCGCCTTCAAGCTGAGTCCGGTCGACGACGGGCTAATGCTCGTGACTTCCGAAGGTTATCCCATACTCGGCGCCGACGGCGACGTCATCGTGATACCGCACGACGTGATTTACGCCGACATAGCGGTGGACGACACGGGCGTTTTTTATTACATAGGCGCGGACGGGGAGCAGACGGACCTTGGCCTTCAGATATTGATGGTCCAGTTCCCAAACCCGCAGGGGCTTGAGGCCGTCGGCAACAACCTGCTTGCCGAAACCATCGCCTCGGGCGCCCCGCTTTTCGAGTCGGACGGAGAAGTTAACCGCCCGAGCCGGCTGATCCAAGGCGTGCTTGAGATGTCGAACGTGCAGGTCGCGGAAGAAATGATTAACCTGATAGTCGCCCAACGCGCCTACGACCTCAACTCGAAGGCGATAACGACCTCGGACGACATGCTGCAGACGGCCAACAACCTAAAGCGCTAAAGGGCTGACATAGATGGACGTTAACGCGATATTGGGCGGCGAGTTCCAATCTTACATAACCGAGAGCCAGCGTACGCAAGCCGAGCTCGAAAGTTTCAAGGAAGCGCTCGAGCGCGCCGCGGCAAGGCTCGCGGCGGGGCAGGAAGCGGAATTGAGGAAGGCGTGCGAGGATTTCGAATCGTATTTTTTGCAAATTATGTTTCGCGAGATGCGCAAAACCTCGTTTGACGACGGCGGTTTCATAAAGAAAAGCTTCGCCGAAAAAATCTTCACTGACATGATGGACGAGGAGACTTCCAAAAGCCTCGCCAAATCCGGCGGGATCGGCCTTGCCGACATGCTTTACCGCCAAATGACGGCTTACGGAAACTTTTCGAGTTAGGCTAAAGCGCCTTACTCCAAACCGGGCTAGACCACGCAGCCTCGCCGTCGCGCTGGACTATTTCGACGAAATACGCCGCCTCCGCGTCGCGGGCGGCTTTATTATTTTCATCCTCCCATTCGCAGCGTATTGAATTCCCTTCGAACCCTTTTTCAAAATAAACGGGCTCCCCGTTTTTAAAGAAGGTAACGCGCTCGATCGCGTCGGTGCCTTCCGCATTTACTTCGCATACGTTTTTTTTTGAAGCTTCCGTAAGCGCGCCGCCCATCCGCGTTCCGTTGACCCTAAACGAAAGCGCTATCGGCTCGCCGGTGACGGCGTAGCAGCGCCCTTCGTGTATGGCGTCGTATACGCTTTCGCGCGTAAGCTCCCCGCAAATCGCGGCGACTCTGCCGCTTCCAAGATAATGCGCGAATTGCTTTAGGTTATTGTAGTTCGCAACGTTCGAATCCCCCGCGTTGCCGTCGTGCGCATCGCCCGAGGCGATAAACGCAAGCCGTTTACGCAGATAGTCCTTGATCCCCAATTCGCCGAAGCGTTCCACGTTTAGATTCATCAAACTATCTGGCCTAATAAGCGATCCCCAGCAAGAGTAGACTTCCACCGCCCTGTCGTATTTTTCGCTGTGGAAATGATTAATCGACATCGGGAACTGCGCGACGTTTGGATGGTGCGGTATCGTCATCGCGTCGAAGCCGTTTCGCCCGAGCCAATCCCAGAGGTCGCAAGGCGTACGGTTTCTTTCGGAAAAGCCCAGCCCGTATTTTACCGGGCGCCTCGTTTCACGGTAGTCGAACGCCTCCATGCCCTTGGGGATTTTCGGCGCTCCCCTGAAATAGACGTTGCGGTGCCCGTAGTTGAAAGAGGTCCACTCGAATGCGTGAAGCGCCGCGAAGCGGCCGTCCTCGTTAAACGAATCGGTTACGCTCCGAAGATTTTCCCAATCACGGGCGTTCATCTGCCAATCGTGCTCGGTTACCGCGCAAAAATCCAGTCCGCTTACGTCGCGCGCGTACGCGTAGTTTTCGGCGACGCTTGCCCGCCCGCAGCCGCCTCCGTCATGGTAGGTCGTTTCGGCGCTGTGGACATGGATGTCGCCGAACCAAACCGGCGTCCCGTCGACCGTCCGCCGCATCCTTTCGCCAAAAAGAGCCTCGATCCCCTCGCTTATTTTGCACATCGTTACGGGGATTCCGCCCCATCCGACCCGGAACCATCTCATCGACGTCCTATCCAAATTAGCCGGCGTGACCGTGAGCCGTAGCCTCCCTCCGGCCGCGCCGCCTCCCTCCGGCAAGTAAAGATAGGCGATCCCCGAAACCGCGACGCTTTCGTTTTGTATGAATTCGTCAAGCGTAAAACATTCGCCGAACGAGACGGCCTTTTTTTGCTTGACTTCCAAATAAAGCCGGCACCCGTTTCGCTCGAACAGATGGCTGTGCTTCTTCATGCTGAACCTGATTCGCTCCAAGCCGTCGACGCAAAGGACGAACGCGCCGTTAGGCTGCGGGTAAGCCGCTCCGTTGCCCATCGCGTATTCGAACGCGTAGACCGCGCCGCCATTAAAATTACCGCCGGATGGCGCTGTAAGCCAGGAGAGCTCCTCGCCCTCCGTCATCGTTATCGCGGCCGCCTCCCAAATCCCGGTAAACGAAAAAATCATTCCGCCCGCGTATTTGTGGCCCGTGCAGCGCGCGAGTTCCGTTGCGCCTTCAACAAGGCTGACCCCGCGGCCGCGTTCAATTTCGGCGACTTGCTCCTCCGGATACTTGCGGATCCCGCTTGGCTTAAACCGACCGGACATAAATCCTCCAAACTTGTTGATGGAAGCCGCGGCCATGCGCGCCATAATAATGCTATGATTATATTGCTTTACTTAATGCGGCGAAACGGCGCGCAACGAAACAAGGCGCCATTTATCAAAACGCGGCGAAACGCAACGCCGGTTCCATACGCGACGATTAATACTGACAATCATTTCGGGGGAAGAAGATGATCAAGCTCCATTTCGAAAAACTCTCGCGCTTCGACCGGGCAAGCGAGCCGGTAAGCGGCTCGGTCCCTTTTGCCGAAGGGAAGCTGCCTGATGCTGGCCGAATTGTGATAACGGACCAAAAGAACGCGTTCGTCCCTCAGTCGCGGACGCTCGCGCATTGGCCGGACGGCTCGGTCAAATGGCTGCATCTGTCGTTTCCGGCCGATTTGCCAGGCAATAAACCGAAGGATTATTTTTTGGAGCCAGGCGGCGTTCCCACATGCGAACCGCCGAAGCTAATCGTGAAGCGCGAAGAACGCTCGATTGAAACGGGCGGATTGAAGGCGGCGCTTGCTTGGCCCGGCGGACGCGCCCTGTTCGAATTTCTCGCGCGCGGCGATACGGTTTTTTTGCCGGAGGAATTCGGGCTTCCGATACTCACGGCGGGCGGAATAAAATATCACGCGGTTTTTTTAGCCGATTGGGTTTTTATCGAAGACGGGCCGTACCGCGCGATCGCATTA
>WREB01000028.1 GCA_009779525.1 Defluviitaleaceae bacterium | reverse complement strand
GGAACAATTGGAGGCCGAAAACCAAAGGCTCCACGAAGAGATCTGGGACGATTACGGGCTTACGTTCCAATCGGCGGAGGACTACAGGCGCGACGGAATGAGCGCGGCGTATCTCAGGCGCGAAGAAAAGCGCCTGAAAGCGGAGCTGGCGCAGTTGACCGACGTCAACGTCGGCGCGGTTGAAACGTACAAGCAACTGAAGTCGCGCCACGATTTCCTGACGACGCAGCGCGACGACGTGCAAAAAGCCGAGTCCGATCTGATGGAAGTCATCGACTTGTTGACCGGACAGATGGAAAGCCGGTTTGCGACGCAATTCGAAACGATTGCCAGGCATTTCGGCGACGTCTTTCGCGAAATGTTCGGAGGAGGGCGGGCGTCCCTCTCGCTGCTCGACGAAAAAAACATTTTGGAATCGGGCATAGAAATAACCGCGCAGCCTCCCGGCAAGAGTCTCCAGACAATGATGCTCCTTTCCGGGGGCGAACGCGCGCTGACTGCTATCGCGCTTCTTTTCGCGATATTGCGGATGAAGCCCTCGCCTTTTTGCGTGCTCGACGAAATTGAAGCCGCGCTCGACGACATCAATATCGCGCGCTTTTCGAGATTCATCCGCGAATATTCGAAGAAGACGCAGTTCATAGTAATCACGCACCGAAAGGGCACGATGGAAGCCGCCGACGCCCTGTACGGTGTCACGATGCAAGAACAGGGGATTTCAAAGCTGGTTTCGGTCAGGATGGTCGACATAGGGGATATCGTTGATGAATGATAAGGCAAAAAAAGAGGGCTTCCTCAAAAAAATTTTCGGGGGCCTTTCGCAGACAAGGGAAAGCATCCTTTCAGGAGTCGGGCAGGTGTTCGGGCGCTTCGCCACGGTAGGCGACGAGTTTTACGACGAACTCGAGGAAGCGTTGATTTTGGCCGACATCGGGGCGAAGACCTCCGGTTCGATCGTCGAGGCGATAAAAAAACGCGCCGCCAGCGAACGTATCAAGGATACCGGCGAAATACGCGAAATGCTTTATGACGAAATAGAGGCTATATTGACGAAAAACGAACGCGAGCAAAAATTTTGCGCGCCGTCGGCGCTTTTGGTGATCGGAGTCAACGGCGCCGGCAAGACGACTACGGTCGGCAAGCTCGCCCATTTGTTTAAGTCAGGCGGATCGGCGGTTTTAGTCGCGGCGGCGGACACCTTCCGGGCCGCCGCGGTCGATCAGCTGGAAGTCTGGTGCGAACGTTCGGGGGTGCCCATGATAAGGCACGCCGGGCATTCCGATCCCGCCGCAGTGGTTTTCGACGCGGTGGCCGCCGCAAAGGCGCGCGGCGTCGACGTACTGATATGCGACACCGCGGGAAGGCTCCATAACAAAAAGAACCTAATGGACGAGCTTAACAAAATATTTAGGATAATATCGGTTAACTATCCGGAAGCGAACCTTGAGGTGCTTTTGACGCTTGACGCGACCACCGGCCAAAACGCGCTTCAACAGGCGAAACTTTTCAACGAGGCGGCGAAAATCGACGGTATAATACTAACGAAGCTCGACGGCACCGCCAAGGGCGGCGTGGTGGTCGCGATAAAGGACGAACTCGACATACCGGTCAGATACGTGACCGTCGGCGAAAGCATAGAAGACTTGCAGCCGTTCGACGCGAAAACGTTCGCGAAGGCGATGCTGGGAAGGGAAAGTGGTTGAAATGTTAAAGGTGGCGGTTATCGGCTACGGTAACATCGGAAAGCACGCGGTACAGGCGGTGCGGGCGACCGACGGGATGGAGCTCGCGGGCGTTGTTTGGAGAAGGGCGGGCGAGGCGGACCCAACCGAGCTTAAGGATACGAAGGTGGTCCGCGAGATAGAGGATCTCGGAACGGTCGACGCCGCGCTGCTCTGCGTGCCTTCGCGAAAAGTCGAAAGCTTCGCGACAGGCATTCTCGCGAAGGGGATCAACACGGTCGACAGCTTCGATATGCACGGCGACGGTATAATGAATCTGCGCGCCTCGCTCGGCGAAGCGGCGAAAGCCGGCGGAGCGGTCGCGATTATCGCGGCCGGTTGGGACCCCGGAAGCGATACGGTGATTCGAGCGATACTAAAGGCCGCGGCGCCGAGGGGAATCACCTACACGAACTTCGGCCCCGGCATGAGCATGGGACACAGCGTCGCGGCCAGGGAAGCGGAGGGGGTGGCAAACGCGATGTCGCTGACCGTTCCGCTCGGCTCGGGACTTCACCGCAGGATGGTCTACGTAGAGCTGAAAGAAGGCGCAAGCCTAACCGATGTGGAAAAAAGCATAAAGCGCGATCCGTATTTTTCGCACGACGAAACGCACGTAATACCTGTCGGGGACGTGAGCGCGATCACGGACCGCGGCCACGGAGTCTCGCTCATCAGAAAGGGCGCGGCCGGATGCGAGGACAACCAGCTATTTAACTTCGAGATGAAAATCCACGGCCCCGCGGTGACCGCGCAAATCATGGCTTCCTGCGCGCTCGCCGCCTCGAGGCAAAAGCCCGGCGCGTACACGATGATCGAGTTTCCGCTGATCGATTTGTTGCCCGGGCGCCCCGAGCAAAATATAAAGGAGCTCGCCTGACCGTTAGCCCGAAAAACAACTCCCGCCGATAAATTCGCGAAGTATCGAGTTCGGGGGGACGTTTTCGCTGCTGATCCCGAGGAAGCTGTCCAAAAACTTAACGAGCCGCTTCGCCTCGGTATGCTCGGGTTCGTCCTTGCCAACGCCGAAAAGGAGCGGCTCGACGAATTGTTTGAGCACGCACATCTCGTACACGAGCGCGGAGTTGAAGAAAGCGTCCGCGTCTTCCTGGAACGGAAATATATATTTTGATTCGCCTCGCTGGACCGACGGCCAAAGCTCGATCGTCCGTTTCGCCGAATAACCCCTGTACAAATAGTCGCGGACTATGCGGCGAACCAGCCTCGTGTCGGAAGTGGGGATCCGGTTGTGGTCGTCTATGTTTAATTGCGTCAGCGCCGAAATGAATATCTTATACTTTCCTGAAGACGGGACGCTTGCTCCTATTTTATCGTTCAATCCGTGGATCCCCTCGATAACTAGTATGCAAGACGGATCCGCGAGCGATATGACGCGGCCCTTGTACTCGCGCCTGCCCGTTTGGAAATTAAAAAACGGAAGCTCGACCGTTTTGCCGTCCTGCAAGGCGCTTAAGTCTGAATCGACCTGCCTCGTATCGATCGCTTCGATCGTTTCGAAATCCGGCGAGCCGAATTCGTCGAGGGGGATTTTATCGCGGTTTAAATAATAGTTGTCGAGCGAGATAACTATCGGCTTCATGCCGTTTACACGCAGCTGTATCCCAAGCCTCGAGGCGAAAGTGGTCTTGCCCGAGGACGAGGGGCCCGCGATCAATACGATGTGTTTTCTTCCATGCAGTATCGAATCAGCGAGGGACGCCAGCTTCTTTTCGTGGAGCGCCTCCGCCACCCTTACGATTTCGCCGCTCCCCTCCTGGCAAAGCTTGTCGTTGAGCGCCCCGACGGTGTCCGCCTTAAGGATCCTCGCCCAGTTGCTCGACTCGGCGATAACTTCGGAAACCTTGACGCGAGAGTCGCTTTCCGTTTCATCCTTAAAAAAAAGCATGAAGCCGTCCGACCTTCGCTTGAGCTTGAAAACGTCGAGAACTCCCGCGTCCGGCGCCATCTGCCCGTAAAAGTAATCGTACAGCCAATCGAGCCTGTACAAGTTTACGGAAGCCGTCTTGCGGTACGAAAGCAGCTGCACCTTATCGTACAGCCCGACCGCCTCCATTTCGCGAAGCGCGGATTCCACCGGAAGCGTGTGTTTTTCGATCGGAATTTTTTTTTCGGCGGCTTCGCGCATTACGCCTTCAATTTGCCCGAGCAGCTCGTCTGTTATCGGTTTCTTTAAACCGGGCAGCTCGCAGTAATAGTTTTTGTTGATCGAATGGGCGACGACCACGCGCTCCCTTTTGCCGAGCACCGTCTTTACCGCGTATACCATCAGGAACGCGACGCTGCGCTGGTATGTCCGGAACCCGTTTTGCGTCGTCGCGTCAAGGAACTCCACAGTGCAGTCGTATAGAAGGTTTCTGCTTAAATCGCTCAGCTCGTTGTCGACGCACGCGACGATCGCCGGGTTTTTTCTTTTCTTCGCGCCGGCCCTGCTGAGTTCTTGCAGCGTCGTGCCTTTCTTCACCGTGTAAGTGCCTTCGTTGACGATGATTACTTTTATCATTTCCGGCATGGGCGCCTCCTTTGCTGCATTGCCTATTATATTCGAATAGCCCCGGATACACAAAGCGGCGTCGTCAACCATTGCTCTTCCGCAGGCAGCCGTACGGTTGCGTTCTATCCGCGCGATGCCGTAAAATAACGGCGATCCCAACCGCGAAGACGGACGCCGCCCGATGCCCTATAAATACGAAACGCATATGCACACCTCGCAGGTTAGCGCCTGCGCGGCAAGCTCCGCAGCGGAGCAAGTCCGCAATTATAAGCGGCTCGGCTATACGGGCATTATCGTCACCGATCATTTCATAAACGGAAATTCGCGTATCCCGGGAGAGCTGAGCTGGGAGCAAAAAATGCGTTTTTTCTACATGGGCTTCGAAGCCGCGAAGTACGCCGGCGGCCTGTGCGGACTCGACGTTTTCCTCGGGATGGAGTTTACGATACGCGGATCGGATTTTTGGACGTCCGGAATCAATCTGGAATTTTTAATATCGAATCCGGGGCTTGATTCGCTTCCGATCGAGCGGTACAGCGCGCTTGTCAGGGGAGTAGGGGGGTTCGTCGCCCAGGCCCACCCGTACAGGGAAGCGTGGTACATCGAATACCAGCTGCCGGTCGCTCCATCGCTGATTGACTGCATGGAGGTCTACAACTCGTCGATGTCCGACGAAACCAACGCCCGCGCCCTGGCCTTCGCAAAAAAACACGGCCTTCCGATGCAGTCGGGCAGCGATTCGCACGCCGCGCGAAACTTTTTCCCAAGCGGAATAGAAATCGAAAAGAAGGCCGGCTGCATCGAAGACATAATAAGCGCGATCAAAAGCGGCGGGGCCGTCTGCATAATCCCGTGATTATCGGCGGAAAGGGTCAATATGGAACAATCGGTTATTTGCGAGGGTTTTAGAAGCGCGTTCGGGGGCGGCTGCGAAAACCTCCGTTATTTTTTTGCGCCGGGCAGGGTGAACCTGATCGGAGAGCACACCGATTACAACGGGGGTTACGTTTTTCCGTGCGCGCTCGACCTTGGAATCTACGGCGCGGCGCGTGAAAACGGACTTGGCGTAGCGAGGCTCTCGTCCGGAAACGCCGGGCCAAAAACCGAAACGCCGCTTGAATCGCCCATAAAAAAACTCGGGCATTCGTGGGTAAATTATCCGATGGGGGTAGTCCGCGAACTGCAAGGCGCGGGTCATGCGATAAACGGGTTTGACCTGTATTGCTGCGGCGATCTGCCAAGATCCGCCGGGCTTTCGTCCTCGGCGGCGATCGAGCTTTTGACGTGCGTGGCCCTCGATTCGCTTTTTTCGCTTAATATCGATCCGGTGGAGCGCGCGAGGCTTTGCCAGCGGGCCGAAAACGGCTTCGTCGGCGTTAATTGCGGAATAATGGACCAGTTCGCCTCGGCGATGTGCCGCGAGGGTCAGGCAGTCCTGCTCGACTGCGCCACGCTTAAGCATGAATTCGTGCCGCTCGAGTTGGGAGACAGCACGCTCGTCATTACCAACACGAACAAGCCGAGGGGTTTGGCCGGAAGCAAGTACAACGATCGCAGGGCCGAATGCGAGCTGGCGCTCGGATCGTTAAAAAAAGCCGTCGAAATCGAATCGCTTTGCGAACTGACTCCGACGGAATTTACCCGGCATAAAAATATGATAACGGATCCGGCGGCGCTTAAGCGGGCCGAACACGCCGTGTTCGAAAACGCGAGGACGCTTAAGGCTTCGGAGGCGCTTAAGCGAAACGATTTGCAAGGGTTCGGAATGTTGATGAACGAATCGCACATATCGCTTCGCGATTTGTACGAAGTAACCGGAGTCGAGCTTGACGCGCTGGTTTCGGCGGCCTGGGCGGCGGAAGGGGTGCTTGGTTCGAGGATGACCGGCGCCGGTTTCGGCGGATGCACCGTAAGCGTCGTGGAAAACGACGCGGTGGGCGAATTCATAAAAACTGTGGGCCGCGCCTACGCCGGACGGACCGGGCTAAAGGCGGATTTTTTCGCCGTTAAAACGGGCGGCGGGGCTCGTGAAATTTATTTAAACGATTAAGGGACGTAAATGGGATCGTCCTCGGTATACGGAAATCCGTCGTCGGGGATCGTTCCTTCGTATGAAGGCAAATTGGCGAACGGATCGTCGACGGCTTCGTTAAGCCATAGCGAAAGATGGTTGTCCCCCTCGACGATGTTCATATAGTAAACGGAATCTTCATAACCTTCTTTTTTCACGACGATCGTGCACGGTCCGAGGTCCATGTCGCCGGTATACGTCGTGTAGCCCACGAACACCCCGTTTAGGAAGACTTCCCCGTTGTAGGGCTCGCTCTGAACGATCAGCCTTCCCCTTTTTTCTATCAGCTGCATGTTGAAAGTCTTTTCCGTGTAGGCCTGCGTAAGTTCGACGCGGTCTTCGATCGGCAGATAACCTTCCTTTTCCACACGGATCGTATGTTCGCCGTAGGTCAGCTCCGCCGGCGTTTGCGACGGGTGCTCGACTCCGTCGATTATGAGAGTGAATTCGGGTTCGTTGGTGAATACGCGAAGGACCGCCTTCTTTATTTCCACTTCGATCAGGTTGATCGTGACGGTTTCGTTCGGCCTGATGACCACGTCCTCCATGTATGTCTCGATGTTCGCGCCTTCGACCAGTACTCGGTGCGTTCCCTCGACGAGGGCGATCGGCTCCGTGACTTCCCCGAGCGGCCTGTATATGGAGGTGTTGATCGAAAGCCTTCCTTCCTCCACCTTGCTCGCGTTATCTATCCAAAGGAAGCCGTGGCTCGATTCCAGCCGTACCCACCATACCTTGTCGCGATGTCCTATTAGGCTTACCGTGTCGATCGTCGAGATCTGCCCGATCGGGTACGGTTGGTCGCGGTATAACACGAGGGTCTGGCTGCTGCTGAAACCGTACGTTTCGTTGCCGACGGTGATAGTCGAATCCTCGAGGCTTACCTTTACGTTGGTTCGGTTGCGGTGCTCCCAGGTCTGCGTGTTTTCCATCATCGACGATATCTGCATCGTCTTCTGGTCGTAGGAAACGTCGAATATTTTACCTATCGCCAATTCGGAGAATGAAAGCACCGTCCCGTAGCGGTTTTTTATTTCGGTCCCGTCGGGCGCGGCGAACTGGCTTACCCTTCCGGACTCGATCATAATGAAAGTTATTTCGCGGGGATCCTTCGCGGGGTTTAAATATGAGATCATTCCCGTCGCGCGCTGGATGTCCTTCGGCTCGGAGCCGGGCAGGGGGGATGTCGTGGGTGTTGCGGACGGCCGGCCGATTATCGGCGGGTTGTTAAGCGAAAGCGTTTGGAATGCCATCGCGAAAATAACGAGGCAAACCGCAACGCCCGCGACGAGCATCACGATATAAAAGAAAGCGAAGCGTGATTTTTTCTTTTTCCTCTGCATTAACAAGCCTTTCGCGTTAAATTACGATACTCGCTCGGTTTATTCGCTGACGCCGGTTTATATCGCCGGCGCGGCGCGCTTATCGTTAGACCGCGGCGATGTAGCGTTCGTAGACTTCCCTTTCGGAAACGACCGACTGCATCCTGTTTATCAGCGCGTTGGGCGTCCACGAACGTTTTTTGCTGTAGAATAGGTTCATAATCTTTACGAAGGCGTGCGGATACGCGAGCATCGCCTTGACTATGCCAATGTCGGATTGCGTGAGCGGGGCGGTCCTTTCGTAGGTTTCGAATATGAACCCGAGCGGTTTCGCCTCTTGTCCCGCGCGCTGGACGTACCTTCGCACGAGCCTCGCAACGTCGTTAAGCTGCAGATCGACCGCCGCTTCGGAAAATTGGGTGAGGTAAAAATCCCCTTCTTCCTGGCCGGGTCCCGGAAGCAGCAGGCATTCTTCCTTTAGGGCGTTGTGGCATATGTGGTTTTCATTAAGGGCTTTTCCGCGTTTTTCTATATAGTCAGTCTTTTCGATTGCAAAAACGGCGTCTTTTATCAAACCCGAATAATGGCCGGCGTTTTTTATGAAGAGCACGTCGAAATCGGAGAGGCGCGCCTGACGGTTGAGCCGCTTGCGGACCGCTTCCAACTCGCTTGACTGTTTTCGGTAATGCTCGTTTAGGGAAACCGTTTGGCGGAAAACTTCCGTATCTTCTTTAAACGGCACGTTCCGCGCGCATTGGTGGAATTTGGCGATTGCTTTTATCGCCCCCGCGATATCGTCGGGGTTGTTAAAATTCGAATCCCGAAGATTGGCGCAGTGAGTCATCACGAAATATTCGCCGCCGATGAATACGTACGGTTCGCCCGTTTCGGAAAGGACGTAACGGTCGGTTTGCGAAAAACCCGCGCCGTTTAAATATTCTTTTATTTCGTGCTGGAAAATAATCCTGGCCGACTCGTCCGACGTTTTATATATCAACCTCGGGCCGTCCGGCGTCTCGCAAATATAATTCGCCTTATCCCTGGTGATCTTCATATCCTCGACGCCGAATTGCTTTATTACTACCGGGCTAAGTTCCCCCATTTTAAGCACCTCAGTCCATATTCATTTTTATCGTTTCCGCCATTTCAACCAAGCGGGTCTTTTCGTTAAGGCGCGGATCGCGCGTCGCGGCTTCGAGCAGCGCCTCAAGCGCCTCGCCGACCGGCTTTCCTTCCATGATCCCGATATTTATTAATTCGTCCCCTTTTATCGCCAGACCGGCGAGGTCGAAACATTCGCCGTCTTTGATAATTTTTTCCGCCGCCCGTTTTATTTCGTCCAGTTCGGTTTTATCCCCGGGGAACGCGATTTTTTTCAGCTCAAGCAGCGTGAAAAAGTTTTTTTCGGGAAACCCGCGCAGCGCTTTTTTAATATCATACGGGTTTCGGCTGATTTTGTCCGGTAAAAATTCGATGTAGCGCGCCGCTTCGCCGATCGTTTTATTGTCGATTCGAAGCGCGCGCATCAGTTTTTTCGCTTCGCCGCCCGCCCAGCCGAAAAATAAAGCCAGCGCGGCGGGCGTTTCCTTAGGGGCTATCGCAAGCATGCGGGCGCATTCGTAGATATCGCCGCCGTATGCGCGTCCGCCAAGCGTTTCGG
>WREB01000027.1 GCA_009779525.1 Defluviitaleaceae bacterium | reverse complement strand
TCCACGAACGGGGTCTTGTGCTGGTTCTCGAGGATCCTGAAGAGTTCCTGCTGCGTGACGTAGCCCTTTTCGATGACGATGTCGCCCAGCCTGCGCTCGGGCGCCTTCTCGAGTATCGCGAGGCATTCCTCCGACTGCTCCGGCGTCAAAAACCCCGCCTCGACAAGCATGTCGCCCAATTTTTTCTTAGCCATGCATCAAACCCCCGTCGGTCATGATTTTAGGGAAATGAAACGAGCGCCTCGATGATGCGCCCGTAAAGCGTCTTGGCGTTGGCCTTCCAGTTTGACTGTATGATGCGCGCCTGCTCGCGCGAATCGACCGTGATGACAAGCTCCATCATCACGCGCTCGTCGTCGTAGACGCCGCACTTGACTTTAAACTCGTTGTTGGCCTCGTTCGGGAAATACGTCGCGGGGTTTTCGAAGTCGCGCTGTATGTCCCTCCTGTGGTCGCGGACGTAGTTGTTGATCTTGTTTCGTATCGGGGTCGGGATATGCTTCTCGAAGTATTCGAGCGTCGTCTGCCCCTCGCCCGTGATCGTGTACCTGGTCGTCACGTTGTCTTGCGTCTGGTCCTGCGTGGTATCCAGATAGCCGCCTTCGACCATTTCGGAAAGGGTCTGCTGCAGGGTGTAGTAATCCATGTAGTCGGCCTGCTGGACGTGTTCGGTCACCTGGCTTCGCGAAAGCGGGAGCTCCATCTTGTCAATCAGATATAAAAGCAGCAGCTTGTTCTCGACGGCCTTATAATCCGATTCGTCCGGCAAGGACGCACCTTCTTTCGTTTCGGGCGCGCTCAATAGCCGCCCCTGCGCGTCGCTATCAAAAAAGTACGGTAATTGTTTTCGTTATCTAAGTCCCCCCAAGGGGACGAAAACTCGAATATGCGCCTTAGCACGCGCTTGCCTTCCAACCCGTACAACGGGGTCGGCTGGAAATTGTTCCGGTCCTGCGCGGAGGAGATCCTGGCCGGGATTATGTCGATGTAGGGGCTTTTGCCAAGTTTCCCTCCGACGAAGGTGAACGCCTGCCTGAAGATCATGGTGTCCTTGTCGTCGGGGTTGCGGTTGCCGCCGTAGCAAAAGTTCCCGAGGCTGTAGACGATGTACTTGCCCTTGTATTTTTCGATCCCCTGCAGCACGTGCGGGTGGTGCCCGATCACCAAATCCGCCCCCCGGTCGATCGCGCCGCGCCCGAGCCGCTCCTGCGTGTCGCTCGGATAGTATTCGCGCTCGATTCCCCAATGGAAGCTGACGATGACAAGCGCCGCGCCCTGTTCCCTCAAGATGTCGATGTCGCGCCCGAGGACGTTTAGCGGGTGCGTACCGAAGCCGCTGTAGCCGAGCATCCCGACCAAAACGCCCTTTACTTCCATCAGGCAGGGCGTCCCGATTCCGAAGTGGCCGATCGCGTTCGCCTTCAGCAGCTCGACCGTGTCGTTGTAGCCCCGTTCGCCGTAGTCGCGGCTGTGGTTGTTGGCGAGGTTTACCGCGTTCACGTTCGAATGGTTGAGTATCTCAATGTATTCCGGCGGACCCTTGAAGATGAACTGCTTGTCCGGCGCCTCCTCCGCGTCGGTGAGCGGCCCCTCAAGGTTTACGATCGTAAGGTCGTCCTTGGCGAAAATGCCCGCGACGTTTCTAAAAAAATAATCGGGCTCGTTGTTGTCGAAATAGTAAGCGATGCTGTTGCTGTAGCCTCCGCGCAAATCCCGGCCGAGCGTGCAGTCGCCCGCGGCCGATACCACGACGGTGACCCATTCTTTCCTTGCCGCGGCGCCCGCCGGGACCGCTTGCAAAAGCGCCGCGAGGGCCGGAACAAGGCAAAACAGCCGTATCAGCGTATTCAAACTATTATTATTTTATAGTAAACGGTTTTGCCGCCGGCCGATTCGACCTTGACCCAAAGGCAGGCGTGCGCCGCAGTGACCGCGAAGGCGCCCGCGTAGGGAACAAAGTCGTTTTCGTCTAGCGGATGGGGAATGAAAAACAGCTTGTCGGTCAGGCGGAAGCTGACTTTGGCGCCCGGCGCGCCTTCCATGACAAGCACCGAACCCGCCGCCACCGAGGCGGACGCCGGCGCCCCGTTAGAAATCAGCGAAATAAAATTTGCGAAGCCGCTCCCTTCGGGCAAGTCGATCCTGCGCGAGGCGTCGGCCGCGTCCGCCACAACCAAATTGGCGCTGTCGCCGGGCGGCGCTATCGGAAGCGGAGTCGGGACCGCCGCCGGCTGCGTCACATTCACCCTAAGCTCGATGATCCGCGAGTTTGAACCGCCGATCCGAAGCATTACATAAACATAATAAAAACCCGGCCTCCATACGTTTACGCTCGCGAAAAACCCGCTTTCGGCGGACGAATAGCTTGTCCGGTACAGGCTTTGCAAACGGTGCGAGAAGGAGCTAAGCCCGAACGCGCCCGTTATGTTGTTTTCGTGAACGAACAGGCCGGGCTCCTCGGCGTACGCGATAACAAGCTCGGTTTCGGGCCGGTCGGACGCGTTCGCGACGACAATGTTCAAGTCGAAGCGGTAGCCGTAGGCGTTTTCGTTTGAGGCGGCGGCGGAAATAAGCGCGGGCCTGTCCGCGGCGCCCTGCGTGGGCTGCGGGCTCGGATTAGGTATAATTGAGTCGCCGCTTGTCCCGCCGCCAAATACCGTTTCAACTATTACGCCGGAATTTTTTTCCGGCGCCGTTTCGAGCATCGCGTATAAATAATAGGTGTTCGGGAACGCGGCGGGGACGTACGCGAGATAGACGTGCGAGTCGGGGGAAGACGAAACGAGCGTCAGTTCGTCGACGCGTTTAGAGACGGATTTTAAGTAGTGGCTCGTGACTTTGACGGTGTCCTCGTCAAGAAGCAAGCCCTTGGTTTTGGTGTGCGCGTATATGAGGAGCGCGTTTTGGCGGACGGCCGCGTCGTTAATGGTAAACTCGGCCTCGAAGCCGTAGGCGCCGATGTTTTTTATTCGGATATCAAGAAGCCTCGCGGTTCCGTCGGCGCCGGTTGGCGCGGGGCGCGGAACCGGCGAAGGCGCCGCTGGCGGGGCCGGCTGCCTTGACGGCGACGGCGCGGCGGGCTGCTCGAGCGTGTCCGGCGACGCGTCCGGGGACGGAAGCGACGTAAAAGAAGGCGGGGGCGAAGCGAAAGCCGGCGGAACGATAAAACCCGCCGCGATAGCCGATGCGATCATTAGAGCGAAGCAAACCCGGAATCGTTTCATCCAAGCACCCTCCCTTGCTTTAGTTTAGCCTTTCGCGGAATATGCGTCAAGATTGACAGAACCGCCAGGCAATTATACTATTTTTTATATTCGGGGTTTTAAATTGACGCCGGCTGGTACCGGCTTAACGGACGGGGAAGAATGCCAAATGACAAGCTACAGGCTGGTTTTTAAGGACGGAAGGCCGTCGATCGAGGCGAACGGCGAAGCGCTTTCTTACGCGATGTACCACGACAATTCCGCGAATAATCCCTACATCGACACGCCGGAGGGATGGCTCGACCGCCTGCGCGATTTCGTCGGAAGCGGCGTCAAGCTTTTTTCGCTCTCTCCATGCCACTGCAGGACCGACGTCTGGGGCGACACTGGGTTTTGGACGTCGGACGGGGTGTACCCCGACGTCGACGAGAACGACGGCTGCCACGACATGGCGCAGCAGGCGGAGGACATACTTGGCATCTGCCCCGAAGCGAGGTTCATCGTGCGCTTCGGCGACTCGTTCCCCAGCGAATGGATAAACGCGAACCCAAACGAGGTCCAGACGCCAAGCGACGGGTCGCTCAATCGGTTCAAGCCGTCGATGGCGTCAAAAAAAGGGCTCGCCGACTTGCTCAAATATTTCGAGCGAATCGTCGGGTACTGCGAATCGAAGCCGTGGGCCGAAAGAGTGATCGCATATCTTTTTTACCCGCACGGCGAGGGCGTTACGCTCCTCAACTGCAGCGGCCACATGTTCGACTGCTCGCCGGTGATGCAGGAAGCCTTCCGCGGCTTCGCGAAAAAAATATTTAAAAACGAAGGCGAAATGCGCGAGGCGTGGGGCGAACCGCCCGGGACGACGTACCAAAACTTGGAGGTCCCCACCGACGCCGAATGGGCCGAGGCGCGAAAAAATACGCTTCACTTCACCGAAGGAAACGAGCTTAGGAAGATACACGACTACATGCGGCTGCAGCAGGAACTGTTCATGGACTGGTACAAGGCGATCATACGCAGGATGCGCGGCCTGCTTGAGGATCGGCCCGCGTTGTTTGGGATGGACATAGCGAAGCAGCCGATGATGGGCTGGCAGCTAAATCTCGCCTTCGGGGGGATCGGGCCCGGCGCCGATTTTTACAACATGTTCTACGCGTCGGGAAGCATCGGGATGGAGGAGCTTCTCGAGGAGCCCGGGCTTGATCTGCTGGTTACGCCCGCCGACTACACCGCGCGCACCGTCGGCTACGGCTGGGAGCCCGAGGGGCTCGCCGACCCGCTGCGCCTGCGCGGCAAGACGATCTACACCGAGGACGACTGCAGGACGCCGGAGCTTAAGGGCAACAAGACGCTTGGCGCATTCAACACGGGGCCGGAAGTCCGCGCCGGTATGCTTAGAAACGCCGCGTGGGCGCTGACGCGCGGCCACATGAATTATTGGATGACGCCGGACGCGGGTTACTTCCATCTGCCCCTCGTGCACGAAGAAGGGATAAAAGTCGTAACGCCGCTCTACGACATGGCGCCGCGCCTACGCCACGCGGAGACGGAGCACGCGATCGCGATGATCTTGGACGACGAAAGCCCGAAATACGAAAACGGGACTTCGGGCTACCAAAACCTCGCGGTGCTTTGGCAGCGCGTGCTGGGGCTTTCGCACTGCGGGATCCCCTACAGGATATACCTGCTTTCGGACCTGCGCCGCGGCGACATGCCGGATTTCCGCTGCTACCTGTTCCCAAACCTGTTCATGCTTGACGACGAGCGGCTTGGGACGCTTAGCAAAAAAGTCTTTAAAGACGGCAGGATTTCTATCTTCGGCCCGGCGACCGGAATAACGGACGGCAAAAAACTTTCGGCCGAGTGGGCATCGCGCGTGACGGGCGTCGAGATGGAGATGTTTAAGAGGGAGTCCCCGCGCAGGGTCGTCGTAATCGGAAACCACGATATTACAAGAAACCTGCCCTCATCGCTCATTTACGGCGACAGCCAGCATTACGGGCCGGTGCTTGTCCCCGCGAAGGGCGCGGTCGAGAAGGCGGGCGGAATGGTGCTTGGCGAGGCGACGACGTATTATGAAATCAACAGGCCGGGTCTTTTTGTCAGGGACGCGGGCAGCCATAAAGTCGCCTTTAGCGTAGCGGTCCCGCTTCCCGGCAACCTGTTACGCGAACTGGCGCGCTACGGCGGCTGCAACGTTTGGTGCGAGGAGGACGACGTCGTCTTCGCAAGCGACACGATCGCCGCGATACATTCCGTAAAGGAAGGGCCGCGCGTACTAAAACTCCCGTCTGCGCGAAATGTGGCCGACTTGCTTACCGGCGAGGGCCTTGGCATGACCGATTCCATTAAAATGGAAATGGGTTCCCCAGAAACAAGGATTTTTAGCATCGGGATAAATTAGACCTGGGCTTGGCGATTGACAAAAGCCGCCGGTGCCTATAATAATTTGCAATTATCAATACACGCCGCTAGGAGGCAAATAAATGAAATTTAAGAAAGTTATCGCAACGCTTACGGCCGCCGCAATGATAATAACGGCTGCGGCTTGCTCCGGGGGCGATACGCCCGCCGCGCCGACAGCGGCCCCGACGCCGACTTCCGCCCCGGTCGAAACCGACGATATCGCGAGCGACGCGCAAGTATCTATCGAGGACGACGACATCGCTTCCGACGAGTTCGACGACATAGCCGCGGACGAGGAGCGGCTTCCCGACAACATACTGCTTACGCTTGACCCGGACCTTGAGACAAACGTTTTTTACGACCAGGCGATGATGAGGCTTAACGGGATCGACGACGTCGAGGAAGAAGAGGCGCGCTACAACCTTTCCAACATGGTCGTAAATATCGACTCCGATTTTTATTTCACCCCGCCGTCTAGCCTGTTTATCGGAAACAGCGTGATTGAGAGCGAATGGATCCAGTACGAGATATGCAGCGCGTTCACCGAGGGCGGCGGCGCCGGTTTCTACTGGTTCGAGTTTTACGCGCGCTCGATGATGCCCGAGCCCGGGGTGATCGGCAACGCCTTCGGCGGCGCGACGGGCGGCGGCTGGTGGTGGTACCAGGGCAACCGCATGCAGAATTCCAACAGCGAATGGGTCCGCTACGTCGACCTGTGCAACATCGGCTACCTCGGCACAATGACGGAAGGCTGGGGCTACATGGCCGTCGGCGGCAACGCCACGTGGATCGACGATATTAAAATGTACCGCCTGCACCTGACCGACGACGATTTTTTGATCGCGATAAGGGGCGAGCAGTTTGAGAGCGACGGCAGCGACAACCGCTACCTTGCGGCGGAGGGCAGGCTCCGCTGGAAGCGCGACCCCTTCCGCACGGTCGACAAGTGCTACCACGTCCCGGACGGGAAAATCGTGTACGACGTCAAGGACATGCTGATTGAAAACGGCATGGGCGAATACTACGCGAGCACCAGGGTCTGCTCGGGCGACATGAACGAGCGCGAGCCCCTCGACGCGGAGCTGTATTTCATAATCGAGGACGACGGCGGCGAGCATAAATATTCGAAGCCGTTCACGATGACTAACACCGACGTCGTCCATTACGAAATGTATTTCATGGACTACGCCGACCTGTTCAACCTCCAGTGGGCCGGAACGCTAAAAAGCGCGAAGCTCGTGATCGAATCCGAGTTTAACCAGGACTTCCACATTGCGGAGATACAGTTTATAAAGCGCCCGTTTTAGCAAAAGAGGGTTTACGGCGTCAGGCTGAAACAACATTATTCCCTTAATACAAAGAGGTGCGCCGCGAGGCGCGCCTCTTTCTTTTTACGGTTTAAAGATCAGCGAAACGTTAATAAAAACGTTATAAATTCGCAAGCATTAAATCATCTTTGCAACACGACGCGCATTCCGTCCGCAAGCTTTCCCTTTGCCGCGGCGGCCAAGGCGGTTCCCGCCGTCGGCTTTGCGTCTGTCTTCAAGTATACCCGCCGCTGTTCGTCGTCGTACCGGTCGATTTCGATTTCCACACGCTTTACCGTGTAGATGACGAAGCTGTATCCGCGTTCCGACGACAATTCGTAAATATAAAACCGGCCGTCTTCCTCGTGGACCATGTCAATGGGCACGACTACTTCGCCCGTCGTAATCAACGAGCCGTACCTACCGACGGCGACGATGGGCTTGCCCAGCCGGTAAAGCCGCTCGCCCGACGCCGTGAAAAAAATAAGGGCGAGCAGCGTAACGGCAAGCAGCGACGCGTACACGCGCTTCATTTCAGGTATCCCATCGAAACAGCTCGACGGATGACGCCAGCGAATCTTTAAGCAGCATGAACAGGAAAACGATCGGAAGCAGGTAAACCGCGGCCGCCCCGTAGGAAACGGATTGGGGCAGATCGCCGAGCGTTACGGACAGCGGGTGGATTTGCGGATTCTTCGCCGCGAACATGAGGACGGGCTCCACCATGTTCCAGCTTTCGCAAAAAATTATCACCGCCATCGCGGCCGCCGCCGACTTGACGTGCGGGAACACCACGTGGCGCAGCAGCGTTAATACGGAAGACGTGTCGAGCAGAGCGTTGT
This sequence comes from Defluviitaleaceae bacterium, assembly GCA_009779525.1. Next base: position 1,574 of record WREB01000027.1, on the reverse strand, counting down.
CTATTTGGTCCGACGACAGGCTTTTTGTAAACTGGCGGAACATGAAGACCGCGAACGGGGAAAACGCGAGCGGCAGCACCAGCGCGTAGGGCGTGTTAAGCAGCCCGAAATCCCTCAGCTGTATGTAGTTTGGCAGCACGGTGGTTTGGAAGGGCAGCATCATCAAGATCACGTAGACGTAAAACAGGGCGTCGCGTCCGGGGAACCTGACTTTCGCGAAAAGGAACCCAAGCGGGAACGATATCGCGACGCATAAGACGGTAATTATAGACGCGTACAGCAGCGAGTTCCAAAAAAAGCGCAGGAACGTATAGTTTGTTATCAGCAGCTCGCCGTACTGCGCGAGCGTCGGAAACTTGCCCTCAAACCGGAACGAGAGCGCAAGCAGCGCGAGCACGGGCCCCGCGAAAAAAACGGCGGCGGGGAATAGCGGCAGCAGGGCAGTCAATTTTTTTCGTTTAATTGGTTTTTTCATTGAACCTGGTCTCCGCGACGTACATGAGCAAAATTATTACGACCACTATCGCGGCGAAAATGATAGACGCCACCGTAAGCGCCGGATAATTGAGCTTGGAAAACTGGTTGTTCATGTAATACTGGACGGTGTACGCGGCGTTTGGCGGATAGTTGGTGCGAAAAAACAGGTAGCTTTCCCTGTAGCATTTAAGCGTGTTTACGAACGAAAGCACGACGACGAACAGCAGGCACGGCGATATCAGCGGCAGCGTGACACGCCGGTGCAGGCGCGCCCCGGTCGCGCCGTCAAGCGCCGCGGCCTCGCGCACTTCCCGAGGGATTCCGGAAATTGCCGCGCAAAGTATCAACACGTTAAGGCCCGTGTTTTTCCATATGAATATCAAAAAGACGGGCAGCACCGTCCATATCCCCGCAGCCGGTGAACTGCGCAGCAGATTCGTATAGAAGTCGTTTTGGAACGCGGCGCGCCATACGAGCACGATGGACGCGGTGGGCAAAAGCATAGGCAGAAGCAGCAGGTTGCGTATGGCGGCGGATCTGTCGCCCAAACGGCTTATCCTAAATGAAAGCGCCAGCGACAGTGACATGATCGCCGCGACTCCGGTAATTGAAAATAGGAAAGTGTTTTTCAATGCCATTAAAAAGTACTGGTTCTTGATTAACGCGGCGTAGTTGTCCAAAAAAACGAAATTTTCCCGGAACGTGCTGTCGACCATGGAATACCGAAGTGTTTTGAAAAAGGGATAAACGTAAAAAATGGCATACCCGGCGAGCGCGGGTATGCCCGCGGCGATTAATTTGCGGCGAAGACCTCGGTTATTCATTCAGCCAAATTTCGACCCTGCGCTGGATTTCGGCGGCGACTTCGTCGAGAGACATCCTGCCGGACTGGTATTCGTCCACCAGCATGTAACTTTCAGATGGCGGGTAAGTGCGGTATAGCGGCGCGCCGTTTTTCATTATTTCATGAATATCCCTATATATTGGTAAATCCATGTCATAATGTCCTTCATATTCCGATATGTCTTTTAAAACGAACTCAGGTTTATTATAAACAGTCAGCATATCCGCCGCGATTTCTTCTAAAAACCTAATTG
>WREB01000026.1 GCA_009779525.1 Defluviitaleaceae bacterium | reverse complement strand
GGCGCTTCGCGATTTTTTAAATAAAAAAGGCGTCCTTAAAAATTCATATTTCCATATTTCCGACGAGCCCGGCCCGGAGCAGTTGGGCCAATACAAAAAGCTCCATTCGATAATGAAGCCGCTGCTTGCGGGTTGCAAGATTTTCGACGCGCTTTCCGACCCGGCGTTTTACTCCGAAGGCCTTGTCGAGATACCCGTCGTCGCGACCGACCATTACGAGGGCTTCGAGGCTTTGGGCGTCAAGGAAAAGTGGGTCTACTACTGCTGCGGGCAATCCAACCTGGTTTCCAACCGCTTCATCGCGCTGCCTTCCGCGCGCTCGCGGATACTTGGGGTGCAGCTCTATCTTTACGAGATCTCCGGATTCCTGCAGTGGGGCTTCAATTTTTACAACTCGGGATTGTCGAGGCGGCCTATCGATCCGTATCAGGTGACCGACGCCGATTTATTCTTCCCCTCCGGCGACCCGTTCATCGTCTATCCCGGCCCGGACGGAAACGCGGTCGAATCGATCAGGTACATGGTGTTTAACGAGGCGTTTTCCGATTACGACGCGCTTTGCCGCCTCGAGGCGAAAGCCGGCAGGAAGCGCGTCGTCGAAATGATCCACGAGGGGCTTGACTACGAAATCACGTTTAAAAAATATCCGCGCGAGGCGGATTACCTGCTTGGATTAAAAAAGAAAGTGCTTCGCGAAATCGCACAATTATAGTTTCCTCGCCCAAATGACGTCCCAGCCGGCCGCGCCGGTAAACGGGCGCTTGTCAAAACCGCCGTATTCGCGCTCAATCGCAAAGCCGGCCGCGCGCAGCCATTCGCGCACTTCTTGGCATTCGCTCACGTATTTTGATCCGTAGTCAGAAACGGTAAACGTTTCGCCGCCAGGCAGCGTAAACTCGGTATGGCCGTTCCATACCGCGATCCGCGTTATCGGATTGTACAATCCGCCGCAATCGAAGACCTGGCCGAACACTCCGCCGTCGTCCGTTCCCGAATGGGCCCCGCTTAGCAGATAGTTTTGCGCGACGAAAATTTTTTCCGGTTCGGGGTACGAATCGGAGGCGAGAAAAAAATGGCCGCCCGGCGCAAGCGCGCCGGCGGCTTTGCTGATTATTTTTATTTGCGCCTCGCGGCCGTCGCCCGAGTGGGTTACGTTCATCAGCGAGTTGCATGTTAAAATCACCGCGTCGAAGCCTTCGCCCCAATTTGCGCAAAGCGCGTCCGCGTTAACGGCTTCTATGTTTTCAAGCCCCTCCGCCTTTGCGGCGAGGCGCTTAAGCATCGCCTCGTCCGAGTCGATTCCGGTTGATTGGTGGCCGGCCCTTGCTAACGGTATCAATACCCTGCCCGTGCCGCAGCAAACTTCCAGCACGCTTTTTTTGGCGGGGCCAAGAAGCTCCAGCAGCAAGTCCGCGTCGCCGCGGTCGGCGTCGTAATGCGCGTCGAATGCGAAGGCCCGCCAGCGCCTCGCGATTTTAAGTTCGGCGCGACGCTTGCCGGACGAATTTATTAAATCGTCTCTAGAATATTCTTCGCGGCCCGTTTACAAGCCCCCAGTTTAATAATTTATGTTTATGCAATAAAAAACGGACGCAACCTTGCCGCCTCCGTTTTATTTTTTCCGAGCAAGCCTGTAAGCCGGGTTCTGTCGCGGACGGTCATCTATCTTGGCCGGGCGTCGCCGTCCCGGCTCGTGCGGCCCTACCAAAGCGGGGCGGGCAGCCCCGTCGCTTTACTTGGCCTTGCTCCGGGCGGGGTTTACATGGCCTTCGCCGTCGCCGGCGAAGCGGTGGGCCCTTACCTCACCTTTCCACCCTTGCCCGCCTAGTAGGCGGGCGGTTTATTTCTGTTGCACTTTCCCTGGAGTCGCCTCCGCCGGGCGTTACCCGGCGCCCTTGCCCTATGGAGCCCGGACTTTCCTCACGCCTTCGCGGCGCGCGGCCGTCCGGCTTACTCGGCAGTTTCGTCTTCTTCTGCTTCGTTAACCGCTGCATCTTCTTTCGCTTCGTCAGCATTGCATTCTACCTTGTCGACCGCCGCATCTTCTTTCGTTTCGTCAGCCTTGCTTGCTGCGGCCGCCTCAGTTTTCGGTTCTTCTTGAACGCTCGCCGCCTTGGGCGTTTTCGCCGCTTTTTTTGCTTCGGCGACCGGCGCGGTTTCCGGTTTTTCAGCTTCAGGTTCGTTTACTTCCAATTTGGTTTCTATCGGTTCGGCTTCTTTTTGCAAGGTAGGCTCCGCAAGCTCGGCTTCCTTCGGTTCTTCGGGCGCGGCCGCTTCGGGTACGTTTATTTTCGGTTCGTCCGCCGTTTCGATTTCCGTTTCGGCATCCGTTTCGAATTCATTTGGCGCGGCGGCTTCATCCGAAGCAACTTCTTCGTCGCCTTCGGTTTCTTCGTCTACGCCAAGCTCCGCGTCCGCCTCGCGCTTGGACAGGCTTATCTTATGGCCCTCCTGGTTGATTTCGGTTACCTTCGCTCTTATCGTTTGGCCTACGGAAAGCTCGTCCTCCGGCTTGTTAATGTGGCGGTCTGCGATCTGCGAGATGTGCACCAGGCCGTCCACGCCGTCCTCGAGTGTTACGAACGCGCCGAAGGAAGCCATGCGCGCGACCGTTCCGGTCACGATGCTTCCGACCGGGTATTTTTCGGCGATGTCGTTCCACGGGTTGTTGCTTATGTCTTTAAGCGTGAGCGATATCTTGTTCTTTTCCGGGTTGACCTCAAGGACGGTGACGACCACGCGGTCGCCCACCTGCAGGACGTCGGTCACCTTTCGCACGCGCTTCCACGCGAGTTCCGATATGTGCACGAGCCCGTCCACGCCGCCGAGATCGATGAACGCGCCGAATTCGACGATGCGGCTTACAACGCCGTCGAGCCGCTGCCCGATTTCAAGCGAGCCGTAAAGTTCTTCGCGGCGCTGCTGCTGCTCGAGCGTCGCGAGTTCTTTCCTGCCCGCGACAATCCTGCGTTTCGAGCGGTCGTACTCGAGTATGTTGAAGTTAAATTCTTTTCCCTTAAAGACGCTTAAGTCGTCCACGTAGCGGTTTGAAATCTGCGACGAGGGAATGAATACGCGGCAGTTTAGCACCAGCGCGATCAGGCCGCCCTTTACGACTTCGGTGACTTTGCCCGCGATCGGGGTCTTGTCTACGAACGCCTGCTCGATCGTCTTGTAGTTTACCTGGTTGTCGAGTTTCTTCTTTGAAACGAGGACGTTGCCGTCGCTGTCGTTGACCCTAAGCACGTAGACTTCGAAGACGTCGCCGGGCTTGGCGAGCTCGGCCAGCTCCGCGGAAGGGTCGTCCGTCATTTCAAGCTTCGTTATCAGTCCGTCAGACTTATAGCCGAGGTTTACGGTCACTTCGCTGTTGGTAACTGCGATGACCGTCGCCTTCACTATATCGCCGGTGCGAAGCGAAAGGAAGTTTTCGTTCAGCATTTCCTCGAACGATTCCACCTTCGCGGCCGGCGGCGCCGTTTGCGCCGGCTGCGCCGCGGCGAGGACTTCGGTCTCGGCCGTCACTTCGGCTTCCGCGCCCTCGGGTTCCGCCGCTTCGACGTTGCTTGCGATATCGTTCATAAATCTGACTGCCTCCTTTGTTATGGACGGAGGCGTTGAAGCGCCCGCCGTTATCCCTATCTTATCACCGGGCCGTAAAAACTGCAACCGCAATTCGCCTACGGATGGCGTCAGGAAAGTCCTTTCGCAGTGCCTTTTGCATATTTCATAAAGTCTTCGGGTGTTGGCGCTAGCCTCGTCGCCAAGCACGATCATCACGTCGGAAGCCGCGGCCAGCTCGGACGCCTCGCGCTGGCGCCTCGCGGTCGAATCGCATATGGTTTGGTGGATTTCGACGTCGGGGCGCATGAATAAGAGCGTCTCCGTTATATCGTCGAACGCCGCCCGGTCGAAAGTCGTCTGCGCGGCGAGCGTGTATTTTTTTTCGCCGTCGAGTCTGTCGGTGATCCCGCCAAGGCTCGCCGCGACGATATCACCCTCGCGCGCGTACGCCATGACTTCGGGATGGCTTTCCTCGCCTAAAATTATTACGGCGCGCCCGAGCGAACGCGCCTCATCCAAAATATGATGGATTTTTTTTACGTCGGGGCAGGTGCAGTCGAGTATAGTCGCCCCGATGCGGCGCATTTCGCACTCTAGTTCGGCGGAAACGCCGTGCGAGCGGATTACAAGCGTTTCGCCGCGCCAATCGCCAAGATCGTCAATAATCTTCGCGCCGCGCCGCGAGAGATCGCCCGTCACCGTCCCGTTGTGTATGAGCGGCCCGTATGTCGCGACCCTGGCGCCCTTATCAAGCTCGAGGCTCACCTTTTCGACCGCCCGCGCGACGCCCGCGCAAAAGCCCGCCGAGCCAGCCAAAGTCACCGTCAACCGCAATACCCCTTAACCGCGGTAAGCGTTTCGCCCATCAATTCTTCGACAAGCCGCGTGTTTATCTTTTTCCCTTCGTACGCTTGCATGTCGATCGGCTCGCCGATTTTTATCGTCACTTTTTTAAAAAAGCGGTACGCCCCGCCGTTTTTCCCGGCGCAAGCGATCCCGGCGGGTATCAGCGCGGCGCCCGTCTTAAGGGCGAACAGCGCCGCCCCGTTTTTCGCGTTTTCAAATCCGGCGGTCCGCGTACCCTGCGAAAAAACCAGAAGCCCGCCGCCGTCTTCCAAATACCCGATCGCTTTTTTATACGCCTTCATGTCGGAAACGCCGCGGTCGACGGGAAACGCGCCGAGCTTGTCTAAAAAAAACCCGAAGAAGCCGTATTTGAACAGCTCCTTCTTCGCCATGAAGTATATGCGCCGCCTAAGGCATATCGCAAACATCGCCGGATCCATCGAGTGGATGTGGTTCGAGCAGATGATGAACGCGCCGCCGTCCGGGACGTTTTCGACCCCCTCGACCCTTACGCGGTATAAAAGCCTCAGCCAAAACCGCATGAAATGTTTGGCGGCGAAATAGAACAACCCTTACCTCCCGCAGCGCTTCTCTATCAGATCGATTACCGCTTCGGCCGCCTGGATTTCGTCAAGGCCGTCCGTGCTTAGGTACACCGCGTCGCTAACCCTAATCAGCGGCGCCTCGCTTCGCGCCGCGTCGCGCAAGTCGCGCTCGCGGATTTCGCGGCGGACCGTCTCGTATTCGCAGGGCAGGCCCTTTGTCTTAAGCTCGCCGACGCGCCTTTTAGTACGCGTCTCAACCGAAGCGTCCATGTAAATTTTAAGCGCCGCGTCGGGTAAAACGACGCTCCCGATGTCGCGCCCGTCGAGGACCGAGTCGCCCTTTGACGCGATTTCGCGCTGAAGGGCGGTAAGTTTTCGCCTGACTTCGGGATACTCCGCGACTATCGAGGAGCCCGCGGCGATCTCTTGCGTCCGAAGCGAACCGGAGACGTCCTCCCCGTTTAAAAACAGCCTCTGCGAACCGTCCGAAGTTGCAAACTCAATTTTTATTTCGCTTAAAATCGAAACGACCGATTCGCGGTCGTAAAAATCAATTCCGCGGTTAAGCGCGTAAAACGCGATCGCGCGGTACATAGCGCCCGTGTCGACGTACGCGAAGCCGAGGCGATTTGCCGCGCGCCTTGCCGCGGTGCTTTTGCCCGAGCCGCTGGGCCCGTCTATCGCGACGCAGATAAAAGCCATCAAACGCAGCCGACGCGTTTTGCCGCGGAGCATCCCGCGACGAATCCCGTCGAAAACGCCGCCTGCAGGTTGTAGCCGCCGGTCGCGGCGTCGACATCGATTACCTCCCCCGCGAAAAACAAGCCGCCGACAAGTTTCGACATCATCGTCGCCGGGTTTATTTCCTTCGTTTCGACGCCGCCCATGGTTACGATCGCCTCCTGGTAGCCCGCGGTTCCGACCGGCGTTATCGTCAGCCCCTTAAGCAGGCCGCCGAGGCGTAACCGCTCCGCTTTGGTGACGCAGTTTACCTTTTTTTCGGGATCGACGCCGCTTAGCCGCACGATAATTCCGATCAGCCGCTTCGGAAGCAAGCCGTCAAGCGAGTTTGCAAAATTTTTATTCATGTTTGCCGCGAAATCGCGAAGCAGCCTGGCGTCAAGCGTTTCAGCCGAAAGCGCGGGCTTTAGGTCGATCGATACTGCCGGCTTTTTATCGAATTTATCGGTCAGGCGCCCGCTAGCCTCGAGCGCTAGCGGGCCGGAGATTCCGCTGCGCGTGAAGAGCATCTCGCCCATTTCGGAAAAAAGCGTTTTGCCGCGGCACGCTGCCGTGACCTTTACGTTTTTTAGGCTCAGGCCCTCGAGCTCCGCGATCCACGGCTCGTTTGCGATAAGCGGGACGAGCGAAGGATACGTGTCGGCCGTCCTATGCCCGAGAGAGCGCGCCATATCCAATCCGTCGCCGGTCGAGCCGGTCGACGGGTACGAAAGCCCTCCCGTAGCGATTACCGCGGCGCCTGCTTCGTAAAATGAGTGTTCTGTTTTAACTCCCGAAACCCCGCCGCCTTCCGTTTCGACCGAAACGGCGCGCGCGTTTGACCGGACGCGGACCCCGCAAGCCTTCATCCGGGCTTCGAGGGCGTCGCGGACGTCGTACGCGCTGTCCGTCTCGGGGAAGACGCGCCCGCCGCGCTCGCGCTTCATCTTGAGTCCGTTCGAGGCGAAGAACTCGATCAAATCCGCCGAGCTAAACGCGTTGAGCGGGCCGTACATAAACTTCGCTCCGGTAAAAAACTTTTCCGCCATCGCGTCGGGTTCGGACGCGTTGGTGACGTTGCAACGCCCCTTGCCGGTGATGCAAAGCTTCCTTCCGGTCTTTTCGTTTTTTTCGAGAAGCACCGTTTCCGCGCCCCGCCCGGCCGCGGCAATCGCCGCCATCATTCCGGCGGGGCCGCCGCCGATTATTACGACTGTGCCTTTTCCCATCCGCACACTCTAACACATATGTGGCGGGACGTAAAAAACCGCGCGATAAAGAAACGGATGTCCCTTATTTTTTTTTATCGCGCCGACGGCCGCTTGAGCTGGATCGAAAACTCGCCCGTCTTGCTTATCTCCACGTTAAGCGTCCTTATGTGCTTGTCGAAAAACTGCTTGCGCTCGGCTGGCGCCATGTCTATGCGCGTCGCCTTGCAGATAGAGTCGACCATCTCGACCAAATTTATCTTCGTGTACTGGTCGAGGTAGCGCTGCGCCTCGTTAAGAAGCGCCGATATGACGATCCTGTCGCTCTCGCCCGAATAGAAGTCGTCTATGTAGCAGTAGAAGATGCCCGAAGTGACGAGCGCGTTTTTAATATCGGGCCCCGTCTTCTCAAACTCGACCATGACCAAAAATTTCGCGCGGGTGACCGACGATATCAATCCCCAGTAATCGGAGTCGCTTGAGACGAGAATGAACGAATCGACGGAATTTTCGTAAAACTCCTTGCAGACCTCCGTCGTCAGCTTAATGTCGACGAGGGATTTGTTCTGCTTGATCCGCTCGATTAACACGTATTCGATCGGGATGCTGACGAACGAGCCGAGGGTCTGCCACGCGGCGACGGCGTTTATGTCGTCGATCAATATTATCTTCGCAATTTTATTTAAGTATGTTTGGTCAAGCCCGTTTATTGTCGCGCAGAGCTTGTATGGGTTCGAGTTTTCGCAGTCGACGACGAAAACCGTTTTGTTGCTTTTTTCGATGAATTCGTAGATGTTGTTTTTGGTGCGCGCGCTGGCGTCGGTTATCTTGCTGAAATCCGTGAACGCGTCGTTGTTCCACGAGTAAAGCAGCGTGACGAACTTTTTGTCGTTAAACAGGATGTTGCCGTTGTCGGAAGGCGTCCAGTTCATGTAGACCTGGTACGGATAATAGTTCCAGTTTTCGTAGAAGACGGCGGCCGCCTTTTTAATGCCCTCCTCGACCGTCCCGTTTGGCATGATGAAAAGGTCCTTTATGTACGACCAGTTGAGCCAGATCGGGAAGATGTCCTTGCAGTTGTTGATCCTGTCGGAAATCAGCGAGTTAAATTCGACGACGTACTGGTTCGGCTCCATCGTGTTCCTGAGGTGGATCCCGTCGTAGGAAAGTTCGGTGATGCATTCGACGGGCAGAAGCTCCGGCATCTGCGAGATCCCCATGTACTCGTACTTCATCTTGTTGAGAATCTTCAAAAACTTTTTTTCGAAGGCGTTGCGGAGCATGCAGAGGTTGCGGATTATCCTCGCGTTCTTGTTTTCGCTGAGCTTCTTGTAAATCTCCATTTTCGGCGGAGTCGTCTCGTTCATGAAGATGTTGAGCGGGATGCCGATGAGGTAGGCGAACTGCGAAACGACCAGATAAGTGCTCCTTTTGTAAGCGTCCGGGTACCTTTCCTCCGGCTCAGCGGAATCTGCGCCCATTTCGACCAAGTCCCCGGTCGCCTCGTAAAATTTTTCGGACAGTTTTTCCAACCCGAAACCGTCGCTTTCGTTTTGGGCCATCGTCTCGCCTCCTTCCGCCTCACAGTATATTCCGAGGAAGCGCCCAAGACAACAAAGCGCCGGCGGGTACGGCGCAATTACGTTGTCCGTACCGAAACCAAACCCGCGCGTTTTGGGAAACCGCGCCGCCTATGCTATAATTGGGGCAGCTAGCGGCGAGGCGGTGGGGTATGCGGTTCGTAACGGCGAAATCGTTGTTGCCCGGCATGGTCGTCGGGCGCAATTTCTACAACAACAGCATGAACATCATGCTGCGCAAGGGCGTAACCTTAACCGAAAATTATATCCGCTCGATACGCCGCATAAACATAAACGGCCTGTACATCGACGACGAAAGCACCCGCGACATAATCATAAAGCCGCTTATCGACGACGAATTGAAGCTCAAGTTCGCCTCCGAGGTAAAAAGCATATTCCAGTCCGTCCAATCCGTGGTCAAGCCCGAAACCGGAAAGATCGAGGAAGTGGTCGAGACGATAGTCGAGCAGATCTCCAGCAGGTCCGACCACGTGGTCAGCATGTTCGATTTAAAATCGTTCGACGACTACACTTTCCAACATTCGATCGACGTCTGCATACTGGCCGCGGTGCTCGGCCAGGCGCACAAGCTTTCCGCGCACCTGCTTAAAAACCTCGCGATATCCGCGGTCTACCACGACATCGGGATGATGTTCGTCGACAAGCAGATAACGTACAAGACCGAACCCTTAACCGAAAAGGAACAAAAGATAATGATGTCGCACCCCGAGCGCGGCTCGGAATACGTTAAAAAGCTTGGGATCACGCGGAACGACGTGATGCGCGGCGTGCTCGAGCATCACGAGCGCTACGACGGCACCGGCTACCCCTCGGCGCTTGCGGGCGAGCAGATAAGCCTGTTTGGGCGAATAATCGCGCTTTCCGACGTGTTCGACGC
>WREB01000025.1 GCA_009779525.1 Defluviitaleaceae bacterium | reverse complement strand
TTGCCGTCCATCGCCCCGCCCCCTTCTTGGCCCAACGTAAAATAATAAACGTAATCCGCGGGCTATTCCTCGGCCTGGCAGTAGGAACTCAAAAAATCCCTTAGCCGCTCGAGCACGTCCTCGAGCACTTTTTTCTCCGGAAGGTACACGAGCCTGAAGTGGTCGGGCGCCCCCCAGTTGAACGACCTTCCGTGCGTCAGCAGCACGTGCTTCTCGCGCAAAAAATCCAGCGCGAATTTTTCGTCGTCGTGGATGCGAAGCGTTTTCAGGTCCATCCTCGGGAACATGTACATCGCGGCGCGCGGCTTCACCACGGAAAGGCCGGGTATGGAGTTAACCGCCTCGTACGCGCACTCGCGCTGCTCGTACAGCCGCCCGCCCGGTACGAGCGTATCGTCGGCGTAATGGATATCGTCGAGCGCGGGCCCAATAATCGCCTGCGAAGGCACGTTCGAGCAAAGGCGCATCGACGCGAGGGTCAGCAGGCCGTCGCGGTAGCCCTTCATTCCGGACTTGTTGCCACCGAGGCACATCCAGCCGCAGCGGAAGCCGCTCATGTTGTGCGACTTCGAAAGCCCGTTGAATGTGACCGTCGGGTAATCGCCCGCGCACTCCGCCGTCGAAACGTGCGTTTCGCCGTCCATAAGCAGCCTGTCGTATATTTCGTCGGAGAATATCAGCAGGCCGCGGCTTTCCGCGATTTTAACGATTTCTTTAAGCGTCGCCTCGGGGTAGACGGCGCCCGTCGGGTTATTCGGGTTTATCACGACGACGGCCTTGGTCCGCTTGGTCAGCTTCCCGCGCATGTCGCCCGGGTCCGGCTGCCAGCCGTTTTGCTCGTCGCATAGGTAATGCACGGCGCGCCCCCCGCACATGTTGACCGCGGCGGTCCAAAGCGGATAGTCGGGCGCGGGTATCAATACTTCGTCGCCCGGCTCAAGCAGCGCCTGAAGCGAAATCAATATAAGCTCGCTCACCCCGTTGCCAAGGTAAACGTCGTCGGGGGCGACGCCAGGTATGCGCTTCGACTTGCAATATGCGGCGACGGCTTCCCTCGCGGCCCCCAAGCCCTTCGAGGCCGAATACGCCCCGGCAAGGGGCAGATTTTCTTCGAGCAGCCTCGGTATGAACGGCGGCGGCGGAAAGCCGAACGCGGCCGGGTTTCCGGTGTTAAGCTTTATTATCTCGACGCCTTGCGCCTGCATCTCCTCAGCCTCGACCGAAAGCCGCCCCCTTATGTCGTAGCGCACGTTGTCGAGCCTGCTCGATTTATTTACCGTAAGCATCAAACCGCCCCCAATGATTTTAACAATATTTATTATCGGTTCGCTTAAATGAAAACGCCCCAAGCGAAACGCTTAGGGCGAAAATTATTCCGCGGTACCACCTAAATTCGGGGCCGCTAACGCGGCTCCCGCTCTCGTCGGGCAAAAATAAGCCCGCCCGCTGTAACGCGCGGAACGCGGCAGGGCTTACTCATCCTTCAGCCCGCGGCTCGGAAACGGCTTCCGCGTCGGTTTTTCGAAGATTCGCACCGGCCATCTTCTCTCTTAAGCCAAAACGCGACGCGTACTTTTTTTCGTCTTCGCCGATTTGCGGGCATTATACAGGCGCGCGCCCGCTTATGTCAAACCGTTATCGGCTTAGGTCGCGGATTCGGGCTCATTTAACGATTGAAAAGCCGTCGACGGCCTCCATCGTGTCAACGCGGTAAAGCGTGAACGCCATGCCGTTTTCGGTAACGTCCACCACCATGAACTGCGGCGCCTTTATCTGATGCGCGACGTTTACGTACCAGGGCTTTCCGTCGACCCAAACCGGCGAGAAGCTTTCGTAGTCCTCCCGCGCCTCGGGCATGTCGTAGTACCTGATCCCGCTCGCGGTGTTGAGCGTGAAGTAAAGCGTGCCGTCCGGGCTTTCGACTTCATTTTTCGAATAGTCGATCCCTTCGACTTTTTCAAGGCCCTTGATGATCCAGCTCCTCGAGTAGGTGTGCTCGTGCCCCGAAAAAACCACGTCCACGCCGTACTTGTCCATTAGCGGCGCGACCGCCGATTCCCAAAGCCTGACGTCGTAGCTGTCCTGCCTGTTGTTGTGCGACGTGGTGGATTTGTGGTGCGTGACAACCAGCCACTTCGCGTCCGGGTTCGCCTCGGTAGCCGCCTTAAGCGTCGCGTCGAAATGCGCGGCGAACTTGTCGCGGGCCTTGTCGGACTCGCTGTTTTCGAACGGATAGAGCCTGAAGGTGCTTAAATTGACGAAGAGCACGTCGTTGTAGCGGTACCAGTAGTTGCCGAGCTCCGCGCTCCGCTCGACGCCGGCTTCGTTCGGGGTGACGTTCGGCAGGTTGTAGTGCCATTCGAACAGGTCGGCGTCGTCGTCGTGGTTTCCGACCGACGGGGCTACCCTCGCGCCCCTAAGCGCCTCGTGCGCGAAAAAGCCCCTGTATTCCGCCAGGCTGCTTTTAAAAATTGAACCGTCGTACGCGCCCTCGACCTGGTCGCCCGCGCTCACGTAAAGATTTGCGGCGGGGAACGCGTTGGAAAACCTTTCGACGTTAACGTACCAGCCCTGCGCGACCGTCATGAGCGGGTTGGGCCAGTAGCTGTTGCTATCCTGCATACCGCTTCCGGAACCGACGTCCACCTGCGCGTCGGAAAAAACGACGAATTGGAAGCCGCCGGACGCGGCGTCGGTATCGAAACCGTACACGCGGCTGTACTCGCCGCCCCCGCAGGTGACGCGGTAGGCGTATTCCTCTCCCGGCTCGAGTCCGGCCGCCGTCGCCTTATGCCAATTCATGCCTTCGTACGCGGCGCCGGATACGCCCGCGAAAACTAGCGCGCCTTCCGGAAAGACGCCGTCAACCATCTGGCTTTTCTTAACAATGTGCACCGCAGGGGCATTGCCCAAACCCGAGTCGCCGAGCCAGTTGAAGTTAAGCTCCGCCGCGTTTTTTCCGGGCTGAAGCGTCAGCGTCACCGCGACCGGGTCGTCCTCCGGCATTTCGAAATCGAAATAAAAATACTCGACTTCGGTCTCGTCGGCCTCCGGCTCGTCAACCGCGACGTCGCCGTCCGTTTCGCCGCCGGTTAATTCCGCATCGTCGGATTCGTCGCCGCCGTTTTTTGGTTCGTCGGCTTCAACGGAGACTTCCGGCTCCGCGGGCGGGATAGTCGGCTGGATCGTCGCAATGGGCGCCGAGGTCGGAGGTGCGGCGTCTTTGCTCCCGCAGCCCGGGACGGCTGTGGCAAAGACCAAAAGAACCGCCAAAAATAAATAAATTAGTTTTAATTTGCCATGTTTCAATCGAATCAACCCCCGGAATCCGGAAATTATTTTTTTAGTAAAAAAACCCCCCGTATGCCTTACGCATAGGGGGGCGGATTGACGACTGCTTAGTTTCCCGCTTTCCTTCGCTTCCCGTTTACCATAACGAATCCCGCGCCTGCCAAAAGCGCCGCTATAAACGCGGCGTACACCGCGTAATTTTCGCCCGTCTTCGGGTTTGACGGAGCGGGAGGCGCGCTTTCTTCCGGCGCGGATTCGGTTTCCTCCGCGGGCGCCTCTTCTTCCGCTTCGACAACCGGTTCGGGTTCCGGCGCAGGGTCTTCCTCGTACAGCCAGAAAGTCATGCAGACGTAGATCGGGTTGTTGCTGACGCTGCCGTCCGGCTGGTGCGGCGGCGCCGGGTTGGCGGCGGTACCGATTATGCCGTTTCCGCTTCGCGCGGAGCCCCAGATGTAAACCATGCTTGAATCGTAGAAATCCGTCATGTTGTCCGGGTTCATCATCAGGTTGCCCTTGCTCATTACCGGGTCGCCGCCCGCGTACTCGAGCGAGACGATCATGTAGATTGTGCCGGCCTTAAGCGTCAGCGGCGCCGGTAGCGTTTCGTACTTGAATCCGTTTTCGTCGGGCGAGCCGGGCTTGATCGTTACGTCCGCGACAATCCAAGCCTCGTGCCTGTCGGCGTCCCAATTGAGACGGCTTCCGTCCTCCCTCGCGTCGGCGGCCGTGATCGACGCCTCCCAGACCAACATCCTGTGTTCCTGCTGCATCCCTTCGCCAGGGCGGCCAAGCGCGCCAATGGTAAGGTCAACTTTTGGCTCGAAGTAGTAACCCCACCATTCGTCGAACTCAGGCGGTGCGTCTTGCATATGCGCCTCCGGGAAGAGGCTCGCCCCGAGTCCCGCGTACGCGGTGACTCCGAACGCAAGCACGGCGGCCGTGATTAAGGCCGTCAAAACCAAAAACCTTTTAAACACCAAAACGCCTCCTCTGTTTTGCCTGAACCCAGACATGTCCTGCCCTATCCCGCCTCACATGGAGGCTCGTCTCGATTATAGCAACGCGCCGGCGAATAGTAATCTTACACGCCGGCTTTGAACAATCAATAAGTGCCGAGGGCGAGCCCCTTTTCCACGAAGTAGCTGTACGTATCGAATTTGACCGCGCTCGAGATCGAGTGGTCGCTGTGCAGGAAATACGCGAAGCCTTCCTTAACCGCCGGTATCTTCGACTCCAGCTCGCGGTCGATAACCGCCTTGTCGTTCGTCTCGAGCGCGCGGATGTCTATCCCGCCCATCAGCGCGAGTTTGTCCCCGTAATTTCTATAGATGCGAAGCAGATCCATCCCCGCCTTTATCTCCATTGCCTGCAGGCCGTCGAGCCCAGCCTCCACAAGCGCCGGAAGCAGCGGTTCGACGAAGCCGCACGAATGGACCATCATGGGGGCGCCTAACGAATGCGCGAAATCGATGAGTTTTTTGTGCGCGGGCAAAAGCAGTTCGCGGTGCATCGCGGGCGACATGAACGGCCTTTCCTTAAAGCCCATGTCCTCGTAGATGAAGAACCCGTCGGGCCTGCCCTCCGCGGCGAAAAGCTCCTCCGCGTGCGAAACCATGAGGTCCGCGTACGTCATCGACATCTCGAGGATCCAGCCCGGGTCCTCCGCCATTCCGATAAGCATGTGCTCGTGTCCGCATAGGTCCTTGAGCAGTTCGAAAACGCAAAGCGACGACCAATTGAAGAACAGGCTGCGGTCGGCGCAGTATTTTTTCTGGTCGCGGTACTGCCCGAAGTTTATCCTGCGCTTATCGAAGACGAGCCTCGGTTTCGCGAATTCTTCCCATTCCCTCCGGCACGTGACGGCGAAGCCGATATGCTCGGGCGTCGAAGCGTGCTTTTTGTGGTAGCGGAAGATCGCGCCGTTTCCCGACTTTTTTGTGACGGTGTCCTCGTCCTCCGCCACCGTTTCGGGTTCGTAGTCGATGTCGACGACAAGGTTGACCCCTCCGGCGCCGGAAGTATCGTAGCCGAAGCGTTCGGCGATGCTTTCGTTTTCGGCGAGGTCCCCGTTTTCTACCCACTTGCGGTGCGTGTCGCCCCAAAACGATTCGGAAAGCCCTATCCGGTCGGGCTTCTTATGCGCGAAAAGCCTTTTTACCCGTTCGACCGAAGTCATTTTACCGCCCCTTAACCGTAAATTTTGCCCCTGTTAAGCGCGGGAGTCGCGGCGAACTTGATTATTTCCGGCTTCGACTCGAATTCGAGCGCGACGACGCAAACCCCCGCTATTCCGTCGCGATGCCTTTCGCTTAGGTTCTTAAGTTTAATCCTGTATTTTTCCTGCTCGAACTCGACTTTTTCGCCGGTCGAAAGCACCCGCGCGCCGATAAGCCTTGTCGTCGTTCCCCCGACGTAAAGTTCGCCGTCGGTCGGGAAGATCCAGTTCCAAAGATATATCGTGTTGTCTTTCATGCTCGTCCCGCAGATTCCGCTCCCGAAGCCCCAGCCGGCGGTCGAGCGGTCCATCTTGCCGTACGCGCAGTCCCCGTTTCGCCCGAGCCACCTGCCGACTTGTTCGAGCGGCTCGATCGTCTCGGGCGGCACCGAGCCGTCGGGCCTCGGGCCGATGTTTAGAAGCAGGTTGCCTCCGCCGGAGGCGCATGTGTTTAGCATCCGCAGGATCCTGCAGGCGTTGTAGCTGTAGGGGCCCGCCTGGTTAGAGTCGATGTAGCCCCAGCTTAAGCCGTTGAACGTCATGCACGCCTCCCAGTCGCCGGAAGAAGCGGTTATGTGTTCTTCGGGCGTCCCGAAGTCCTCGGGGAGTCGGGCCCGGTCGTTTACGATTATGTGGGGCTGCATCGCGCGCAGCCGCTGGATCATCTCGACCGAGTTCCAGCCTTCGGCGTGCGCCATCGGGCTCGCGACGTCAAACCAAAGGATGTCTATCTTGCCGTACTGCGTCAAAAGCTCTTCGTTTAGCGCGTAGATATAGTCCGTGAAGCGTTTGCGCGCGGCTCCGTCGTAGGCGGCGGCCCCGCAGTCGGGGTTGTGCCAGTCTATCAGGGACGTATAGAAGCCGATCTTTAACCCGAACTCGCGGCACGCCTCGACGTATTCGCGCACGATGTCCCGCTTCGGCCCGAGGTTGACGCTGTTGTAGGGGTTGGCCTTCGAATCCCAGAGGCTGAAGCCTTCGTGGTGCCTCGAAGTCATCACCATGTATTTCATTCCCGCCGACAATGCTAGCTTCGCCCACTCGCGCGGGGCGCCGGGCGCAGGGTTAAAGCGGTCGGCGAACTTTTCGTATTCGGCGGCGGACCAATTTTCGAGCGCCATCGCCCATTCGTGCCTGCCGAGCGCCGTATAGATCCCGAAGTGCACGAACATCCCGAACCGCGCCTCGCGCCACCACCCGATGCGTTCGTCCCTGCTTTCCTTAATCGTTTCCTCGTACTCCGGCTGCGGTAAAAGCCGCATTTACAAATCCCCCTCGCGAATAATAATCAAAGCCATTATACAAAATATCGGCGCGCTCGTGCGGCGCGTCTGCTAAAATAAAGCGTAAAAATTTAACGGAGGCTTCGGGCATGCAGGCAAAGGCGGTAAAGGGCGCCGGGACAAAAAAACGGAATCCCGACCTCCCGCGCGAAAAGCTGAACGCGAAGGGCGCCGCGGCGCTTACGGACGTCGAGCTGCTTCAGGCGGTCGTGGGGAGCGGCGGTCCGGGGAACGACTACAGGCAGATCGCAAAAAACTTAAACGACGCGATATGCAGGGCGGGCGCCGAAAAGATAGAAATCGACGACATCAGGGCGGTGAAGGGCATAGGCGAGGCGAAAGCCACCGTCATCTTCGCAGCACTCGAATTTTGGCGGAGGAAGTTCGCCAAGCAGACGGAGCCCCCGATCGATTCGCCCGAAGCCGCGGCTAAACAGTTTAACGAGATAAGGAACAAAAGGCAGGAATACTTCGCGCTGCTTACGCTTGACGGCGCGAGGAGGCCGATCAACAACAGGATAATCACGATAGGCACGCTTACCGCGTCGCTCGTGCACCCGAGGGAAGTTTTCTCATACGCGATCGAGGACCGCGCCGCTTCGATAATCGTCGCGCACAACCACCCGAGCGGAGCGCTCGAGATAAGCGAGCAGGACAGGAAGGTCACCGAAACGCTCAGGCAGGCCGGGGAGCTGTTAGGAATCAGGCTTGACGATCATTTGATTTTAACCGGCGACGGATTTATAAGCGCGCTATGACTTTCTGTCGCCGCCCCCGCCGGTTTTAAGCCTGAATTTGTTTTCAGTCCCGGTCGCGAGCCGCTTGATGTTTTCGCGGTGCATAGCCCATACGATCACCGTCAGCGCCTCCATCAGCAAAAAGGCTTCGGCCGCGTAGCCGAAGGCCCAAAGGATGAGCGGCGCGAGAAACGAAACCGCGAGCGCCGAAAGCGAAACGTATTTGGTGAAGACGATGATTGCGGCGGTGACGGCGTAAAGGATGAGCGCGGTCCGAAAATCCAGCGCGAGCAGGACGCCGAGAAGCGAAGCGAAACCCTTCCCGCCCTTAAATTTAAGGTAAAACGGGAAGCAGTGCCCGAGCACCGCGCCAATGCCCGCGTAAACCCCCGGAATGACGCCCGCGGCGCCGCCAAAAAACGCGCCGCCCCCTTCGAAAAGCGCCGAGCATATAAGGTAGGCCGCCGCGGCCTTCGCGAAGTCGATGAAAAAAACCGCGGCGCCGGCCTTGAACCCAAGCACCCTGAAGGCGTTGGTCATGCCCGCGTTGCCGCTCCCGTGCTTCCTTATGTCGATCCTCTTCACTATCAGCCCTGCGAAGTACGCGGTCTGCACGCAGCCGAACGCGTAGCCGATAAGCAGGCATGCGATCCGGAACATATCAGGCTCCCGTCAATTTATTTTCGATCGTTCAGTCGTTCCTGTTTCGGATTATGAAGTGTATCGGGGTTCCCTCGAAGCCGAACGCCTCCCTTAGCTTGTTTTCGAGGTAGCGCTTGTAGGAAAAATGCATGAGCTCGCCGTCGTTTACGAAAAGCACGAACGTCGGCGGCTTGACCGACGCCTGCGTCGCGTAGTATACGCGAAGCATCCTGCCCTTGTCCTGCGGGGGCTGGTGCGCCGCCATCGCCTCGATTATGACTTCGTTCAGCAAACCCGTCGCGACTCTGTGCGCGTTGTTTTGGAACGCGGCGTAGACGAGCGAAAACAGCTTGCCCACGCGCTGCCCCGTCAGCGCGGAAATGAAAATCATCGGGGCGTAGGGCATGTACGAAAGCTCCGTCCTTATATTTTTTTCGTGCTCGCGCATCGTCTTGTCGTCCTTTTCGACCATGTCCCACTTGTTCACCGCGATCACCGCGGCCTTGCCCCGCTCGTGCGCGATCCCGGCGATCTTCGCGTCCTGTTCGGCCACACCGCTTGTCGCGTCGATCATTATCACGCAGACGTCGGAGCGCTCGACCGCGGATATAGCCCGGACAATCCCGTAGCGCTCGATGTTTTCCTTTATTTTGTTTTTGCGCCTGAGCCCCGCGGTGTCGATCAGGACGAATTCGCGGCCGTCTTTCGCGAAGGGCGAATCCACGGCGTCCCTTGTCGTGCCCGGCTTTTCGCCAACGATCATACGCTCGGCGCCGAGCAGCTTGTTAACGAGCGAGGACTTTCCGACGTTAGGCCTCCCGACGATGGCGACTTTTATTTTCTCGTCTAGCGCCTCGCCGTCGGAGCCCGGCGGAAGCAGCTTAAAAATTTCGTCGAGCATATCGCCGATGCCAAGCGCCTGCCCGGCCGATATCTGCATGGGATCGCCCAAGCCCAGCTCGTAAAATTCGTACGTCCCGTCGCTTTGCGTTGAGGGCGCGTCCACCTTGTTAACGACGAGGAGCGCCGGCTTTTGCGCCCTGCGCAGCATCAGGGCGACTTCCCGGTCCGCGTCGACGACGCCCGTCTTCACGTCCGTCAAAAAAATTATCGCGTCGGCCGATTCGATCGCCGCCTCCGCCTGCCTGCATACGTTTTTTATGATTTCGTCCTTCGAGCCCGGGTCGAGCCCCCCGGTGTCGATCAGCGTGTAGCCGCGGCCGAGCCATTCCGCGTCGGCGTAGATGCGGTCGCGCGTGACCCCGGGAG
>WREB01000024.1 GCA_009779525.1 Defluviitaleaceae bacterium | reverse complement strand
CAGGTCGCCCGTGTGCAGCCAGCCGTTTTCGTCGACGACGCTTGCGGTGGCTTCGGGCATTTTGTAGTATCCCTTCATTATATTATAGCCGCGCGCGACGAATTCACCGTCGGCGCCGTCGGGTAGGTCAAGCCCCGTATGGATGTCGACGATCTTGCATTCGGCGCCCGGAAGCGCGCGGCCGACGGTCGTAAGCCTTTCGTCTATCGGGTCTTCCATGCGGTTCATCGTGCAGCCCGGGGAGGATTCGGTTTGTCCGTACACGACGGTAAGTCCGGTCATGTTCATTTTTTCCATCGCGTCGCGCCTGACTTTGGGCGGGCAGACGCTTCCCGCCATTATTCCCGTGCGCACGCTTGAAAAGTCTGTTTTGGCGAAGTCTTCGTGTTCCATCATCGCGATGAACATAGTCGGGACTCCGTGGAACGCGGTTATTTTTTCTTTATTGACGCAGTCGAGCGATTGCTTCGGCGAGAAGTGCGGCAGCGGGCACATGGTCGAGCCGTGCGTGACGGCGGCGGTCATGGCAAGCACCAGCCCGAAGCAGTGGAACATCGGGACTTGTATCATCAGTTTGTCGGCGGTCGAAAAATCCATCCTGTCGCCGATGTTCTTTCCGTTGTTGATTACGTTGTGGTGCGTGAGCATGACGCCTTTGGGGAAGCCGGTCGTGCCGGATGTGTACTGGATGTTGCAGACGTCGTGCTGGCTTATCAGCGCCATGCGCTGGTATACGTATTCGGCGGGCGTTTCGGTTTCGCGCCGCATGGCCTGGTCCCAGGTCAGGCAGCCTTGCATTTTAAACCCGACCGTTATCACGTTTCGAAGGAACGGCAGGCGCTTGGCGTGGAGCGCTTCTCCCGCGCCGCGCGTCAAAAGTTCCGGGCATATTTCGCGCACGGTGGACGCGTAGTCGGAATCTTTGTGGCTTTCGATCATGACCAGCGTGTGCGTGTCGGACTGGCGCAGCAAAAATTCCGCCTCGTGTATCTTGTACGCGGTGTTTACGGTCACGAGTATCGCGCCGATTTTAACCGTCGCCCAAAACGTTATGTACCATTCGGGCACGTTGGTCGCCCATACCGAAACTTTGTCGCCGCGCTTGACCCCAAGCGAAGATAAGGCCCTTGCGAACGCGTTGACGTCCTGGTTGAACTGCCTGTACGTGCGCGCGTAGTCGAGCGTGGTGTAGCGGAAGGCGTACTGGTCGGGGAATTCGTCCGCGATGCGGTCCAGCAGCTGCGGGAATGTGAGGTCGATTAGCGTTTCTTTTTCCCATATGTATTTGCCCGTCTTGGCGTCGTTGTCGAAAAGCGCGCCCTGCGCGGCCGGCCTGCCTAGGTACTGCTTCATGTAGTTCACGAAATGCGGGAAAACTATACCCGCGTCCTCGAGCTCGGACGCCCACCGCTTTACCCATTCGAGCGAGACGTAGCCCTCGTAGTTGATCGAGCGCAGCGCCATCATCATTTCGCGGACCGGCAGGTCCCCTTCGCCCATCAGCCGGTAGGAGGGCTTTCCGTTTTCGATCACCGAATCCTTCGCGTGGACGTACTTAATGTACGCGCCGAGGTTTTGCACCGTCGTTTCGGGCGATTCGCCGAAGACCCGGTAGGGATGGTGGATGTCCCATAGCACGCCGACCGAGTCGCTTGCGACCGCCTCCAGCAGCTTTCTTAGGCGGCTAGTTTCGGCGTAGGCGCCGTTCGTCTCGATCAGAAGCGTCACGCCGCTATGCTCCGCGGCTTGTGACAGTTCGCGCAGCTGGCTTATCACAAGCTCGTCGTCGATGTCCCCCGCCGGATAGACGTCGCGGTCGCCCAGCACCCTCACGAAATCGGAGCCGAACCTGCGCGCCCACTCGATGTATTCGAGGACGAGGGCGCGGTTTTCTTCGGTTTTGTCCGCGTCGCCGAGGCAGCAGTCAGAGGAGAAGCACGGTATCGATATGCGGATCGCCTTCAGCTTGTCCCTCGCGCCGTCGATCGCGGCTTCCGACGCGACGAGGCCCCTAGCCGCGAACACGTTTTTGCCAAGCCCGCGCATCTCTATGCCGTCGAACCCGGCGTCCTTCGCGATCGAATATATGTCCTGCCAGCTTTCCTCGGGGCAGGCGAGGGTGGAAAACGCAATTTTCATTTTTATCGCTCCGTTTGGTTTATTTTCAGGGAATGGAGACCTGCCGCTCGAAGCGCAGGTATACCCTATCTATCTTAAAGCGTTCGTAGAACATGTCGCGGATCCTGCTTATCACGACGTTTGCGTCCATTTCGCTTCCGGCGATTATCAAAACCGCCGTGATCGACTTCGAATAGCTAGAAAAGACGTCTCCTCTGCGCAGCGTCAGCATGCAGCATTCGTTCAGGCTTTTTTTCGCCTTGGTCAATACCCTCGCGGGCAGCTCGCAGCCGTTCGCCCCGTGGGTCTCGATCAAAATCAACGTAACGACATACCCGCGGCGCTTTGCCTGGCGCGTTTCGTAGCGGAAGATATCCTTGAAGACGTCGAAGCCGCAGTACATCGCCTTTTCGAGCGTATTGAGCTCCATAAGCTCGTTCATGACGAAGACGGCGTCGTGCTTCTCGGTCTGCTTGGCCCCGTCGATCTGCTTATAGATTTGGCCCAACGCTTCGGACAATGTCTTTCCGGTTTCGCGGTAGCTTATTTCCTGGAAATTTTCGATCAGATGGATCGCCTGCGAATGCATTCCGTTTGCGTTTAGCCCCTCCGCGAATCGGAGGCAGACGGATTCGTCCGTCGGCTCGAGGCGGACCGCCTTCTCGCAGACCGCAAAAAGCTTTTCGTAATCCTTCGCTTCGCGGTAGATGTCGCCGAGGGCGCATACCGAATCTATGTACATGCGCTTGTACCTGTCGGCCGCGGCGAGCGCGTGCCTGTCGTCAATGATCTGGCCGAAGATGAGCGGCCCGCCGTAAAGCCCGCACGCCTCGCTTAAATATTTGATTCGCGAAGATTCGTCCGCCGAAGCGTGGCGCGCATTTTGGCAGGCGTCCTCGAATCTGTAGATGTCGGCTGAAAACGGATGGCTTTCGTTAAGGCTGTAGGTTTTGTTTTGGTAAATTAGGACGTCCGGTATCCCGTTTTCGATAAAGAGCGCCCGAAGCCTGTACACCAGGTTTTGCAACGCCTTCTTTGCGTCGCTTTCTTCGCCGTCGCCCCATACCGCCTCGCGGATCGTCTCTGTCGGCGTCGGCTTGCCGCGGTTTAAAAGGATCAGGCCGAAAAGGTGCAAAAGTTTTTTGGTATGCCTGAAATATTCGGAAACGTTTTTACCGTTGATCGATACGACGAAGTTTCCGAGCGCGGTAATTTCTATCATGGAAGCATTCCCTGCCGAATTTTTATTTTGCCGTCGCGGGCCGGCCCCGGGTTTGACCCGGGGTCAGATCGAGTCGCGCTCGCGGATTTCTTTCCGCCGGATCTTTTGGCTTATCGTCCGCGGCAGCTCGTCCGCGAATTCGATTATGCGCGGGTATTTATACGGCGCCGTCACTTTTTTGACGTGGTCCTGCAGCTCTTTTATTAGCGCGTCGGAAGGCTCGTACCCTTTTGTCAGCACGATCGTCGCCTTGACGCTCGCGCCCCTGTCGGCGTCGGGGACCGCGGTCACCGCCGACTCCAGCACCGCCGGATGCTCGAGCAGCGCGGATTCGACTTCAAACGGGCCGATGCGGTAGCCGGAGCTTTTTATGATGTCGTCGTTTCGCCCCTTGAAGAAAACGTAGCCGTCCTCGTTTTGCCATACCGCGTCGCCGGTGTGGTATATCCCGTCGCGCCAAACTGCGCGCGTTTTTTCTTCGTCGCGGTAGTAGCCCATGAACAGGCCTATCGGCCGGTTTGTCTCGTCCGGGACGCGGACGCAGATTTCGCCCTCTTCGCCCGGCTCGCATTCGTCGCCGTGCTCGTCTTGCACCGTCGTCCCGGTTTCGGGCATTAGCATCCCGAGCGAGCCCGGGACGGGCTTCGTCCAGACGGTGGTCGCGACCATCACGACGCTTTCGGATTGGCCGAACCCCTCGCGGATCATCACGCCGGTCGCCTCAAGCCAGCGCCTGTAGACCTCGGGGTTAAGCGGTTCGCCGGCGGTCGTGCATTTTTTCAGCGACTTTAGGGAATATTTTGATATGTCTTCCTTGATCAAAAACCTGTAGGACGTGGGCGGCGCGCAAAACGAAGTCACTTTGTACTTGTCGATAAGCGCCAGATGGTCCGCCGGCTGGAACTTGCCGTCGTAGTCGTACACGAAGACGGCGGCCTCGCAGATCCACTGGCCGTATATGAGGCTCCACGACGCCTTCGCCCAACCCGTGTCCGCGATCGAAAGGTGGAGGTCGGACGAATCGAGCCCGTGCCAAAATTTCGCGGTGGTTAGGTGGCAGAGCGGGTAAAGGAAGTCGTGCGCGGCCATCTTGGGCATTCCGGTCGTGCCCGAGGTGAAGTATATGAGCATCATTTCGCGCGCGCCGGGCAAATCGTAGGACGCGGGCCTGGCGAATGTCTCCGGCGCGCTTTCGAAAAGTTCCGTGAAGTTAACGTAGCCCTCGCGTTTCCCGAATAGCAGCGCCTTAACCCTAAGCACATCGCCGGTCTTTTGCTGGGCGTCGTCGATGTAGCCGCAGAGCGGGCCGTCCTCGACCGTCAGCGTCATTTTTATGCCCGCCGCCTCGATCCTGTACGCCAGGTCCTTTTCGGTCAGCATGTGCGTCGCCGGTATCAGCACCGCGCCGATCTTATGCGCGGCTATAGCGAACGGCCAGTATTCGATACGGCGCTTGAGCATCGTCATGACCATGTCGCCGCGCCCGACGCCAAGCGATTTTAGCGCGTTTGCCATTTTGTCGCTTACCCGGCTTATGTCCGCGAAGCTCATTGTTTTGGCGTCCCCGCGGTCGTTGCACCATACGAGCGCGGTCTTGTCCGGCTGCAAGGCGGCGAGGCGGTCCACCACGTCGTAGCCGAAATTGAAACGCTCGGGCATTTCCAGCTTGAAATTTTCGTAGAAGTCTTCGTGGGAAGAAAATTCTGTTTCGCAAAATCTATGGATGAATCCCATTTCGCCGCTCCCATGGACGCCGCGCGTCGACGCGCAACTTGGCGCGGCGCGGCTTACTTGTATTTGCCCCTCATATCACGATCACAAGCACTTGCGCGTCGGCCCCGCCAAGCGCTTTCATCGCGTGCGGGCATTCGGAGTTGAAATAGATCGCGTCGCCTTCGCGGACCGTGATTTCGTGCCTGTCTATTTTTATGACGAACGAGCCCTTGATGCAGTAGTGGAACTCCTGCCCGCCGTGCGTGTTGGGCAAAAGGGGCTCGTCGTCGGGCTTTACCGGAATCGTAACTAGGTAGGGGTCGACTTTCCTGTGCGAAAAGTTGTAGGCAAGCGCCTTGTAATGATACGCCTCGCGCCTGTCGACCCCGATTCCCCTTCCCTTGCGTATGACGGAGTAGGTCGAAAGCTTCGCGGCCTCGCCGACCAAAAGCTCTGTGACGTCCATCCCAAACTCGACGGAAATTTTATGAAGCACGCTTAGCGGGATGTCGTCCTCGCCGGATTCGTAGCGCGAAAGCTGGCCTTCGGTCGAATCGACCCGGTTCGCCAGCTCCGATACGCTTATTTCGCTCAGTTCGCGGACGCCCTTGATGCGCTCGCCTATTTCGCGGTTTACGCCTGACGCCATATGATCGCCTACCTTCGCGGTGTTTCGTTAATTTATTTGATAAAGCCGAAGCCGGGTTTAACCCGGGAGATTGCGGCTCGGGGGCCGCAATGACAGCGGCTCAGTCTTGTTTAATTATTTAATAAAGCCGAAGCCGATTTCTATCGCCTTGATGTTAGCCTCGTACATGTCACGTTTACGCGCCGATATGACGCGGCCCATCGCTTCGCCGACGATTTTTTTATCGCAGATCGCGTCGCGGCATATGGAAGCGCCGACCATTATCATGTTGCCGAGCCCCTCGAGGCCATGCTCGAACGCGAGCCTGGTCGCCGGGATGTAGACGGCCGCCGAATTGTCAGGGATCCCGCAGACTTTCCGGTTTATCAGCGAATCGTCGACGTATACAACGCCGCCCGGCGCAAGTGTTGCCTCGAACTTTTCGAGCGCGGGCAGGCTTAGGCAAAAAAGTATGTCGGGGACGACCACCACGGGCGACCCGATTGCGGCGTCCGATATGATTATATGGCAAAACGACGCCCCGCCTCTGGTTTCGGGGCCGTAGGACGGGAAGTACGTCACTTCCATGCCCATAATCATCGCGGCGTTGGCTAAAAACTTGCCGGCGAACTGGATGCCCTGGCCGCCGAAGCCAGAAATTAATACGCGCTTCATGCCGCGCCACCGGCCTTATCTTTGAAGACGCCCGGCGGATAATAGGGAAGCATCTTGTCGCGGATAAAGTCGAGCGACTCGACCGGGCTTACGCCCCAGTACGTCGGGCAGTTTGAGACGACCTCAATCAGCGTAAAGCCCCTTTTTTCGGCTTGGTACCTGAACGCCTTTGATATCGCCTTTTTTGCGGCCATTACGCTTTTGACGCAATCGATCGAGACGCGCTCGATATAGTACGCGCTCTCTAGCGTCGCGAGCATCTCGCAAACCCTGATCGGCATACCGGCGCTAGATTCGTCCCTGCCGTAGGGCGAAGTCTGCGTAACCTGGCCCTTGAGGGTCGTCGGCGCCATCTGCCCGCCGGTCATGCCGTAAACGGCGTTGTTGACGAATATGATCGTGATGTTTTCGCCGCGCGCCGCGGCGTGCACCGTTTCGGCGCAGCCGATGGCGGCGAGGTCGCCGTCGCCCTGGTAGGTGAAGACGAGGCTGTCGGGGCTGGCGCGCTTTATTCCCGTCGCGACTGCCGGCGCGCGCCCATGCGCGGCCTGCACCATGTCGCAGCTGAAGTATTCGTACGCGAAAACCGAGCAGCCGACCGGTGCGACCCCGACTGTTTTGCTTAACGCGCCGTTTTCGTCGATCGCTTCGGCGACAAGGCGGTGAATGATACCGTGCCCGCAGCCCGGGCAGTAACGCATATGCGTTTGTGACAGCGCTTCGGGTTTTTTAAACACAACGGCCATGACAGGCTCCTTCTATGATTTCAGGATAAACCGGAAATTATTTTCGTTAAAGCAATTCCCTTACTTTTTCTATGATGTCGCCCGGTTGAAGCACGACTCCGCCCACGCGCGAGCAAAGCGTCACCGGCCGCAGGCATTCGATCGAAAGCCTAACGTCGTCTATCATTTGGCCCATGCTCATCTCGACCGTTAAAAAAGCCTTGGCGCTTTTCGCCAAATTTAAAAACGCCTTCTTAGGGAACGGCCACAGCGTCACGGGCCTGATCAGGCCCACCTTCGCGCCTTCGCCCCGAAGCGCGTCCACCGCGTTTTTGGCGGCGCGAGAGGCGGCGCCGTACGCGGTCACTATAATTTCGGCGCCTTCGGTCATGTATTGTTCGTGGCGCGGTTCGTCCTCCTCGATTTGCCCGTAGCGCGCGTAGCGTTCGAGATTGACGCGCTCGAGCTCCTCGGGCTCCATGAAAAGCGAGTTGACGACGTTGTTGCCGCGTTTCCCCCCGGTCCCGGTGACGGCCCAGTCCTTCGCGGGCAGCTCCCTTTCCGGCTTCGCGTAAAATGCGACCGGCTCCATCATCTGCCCGAGCACGCCGTCCGTGAGGATCATGCAGGCGACGCGGTACCTGTCCGCGAGCCAAAACGCCTCGTACGTGAGATCGAACATTTCCTGCACGCCGCCCGGCGCAAGCGTGATCATACGGAAATCGCCGTGCCCGGCGGAACGCGTCGCCAAAAAATAATCCGCCTGCGACGGCTGGATGCTTCCGAGCCCCGGCCCGCCGCGCTGCACGTTGGCGACTACCGCCGGAAGGTCGCAGCCGGCCATGTACGAAAGCCCCTCGCCCTTAAGCGCGACACCCGGGCTGCTGCTTGTCGTCATCGCCCGTTTGCCCGCGGCCGAAGCGCCCAGCACCATGTTTATCGCCGCGATCTCGCTCTCCGCCTGCAAAAAAACCCCGCCTATTTGGGGCAGGCGCTTCGACATGTACGCGCCGATCTCGTTTTGCGGGGTGATCGGGTAGCCGAAATAATGGCGGCACCCGGCGGCGACCGCCGCCTCCGCGATCGCCTCGTTACCCTTCATCAAGACTTTGTCAGGCATACGGCTTCCCCCAATCATTTCTCGACCATAATCGCGACATCCGGACACATTACGGCGCAAAACGCGCAACCTGTGCAGGCTTCGGGTTTAGTTACGCCCGCTGGGTGAAAGCCGCGCGCGTTGAGCCTACCCTTGATAAGCTCGACGATCTTCTTCGGACACGCGTTAACGCAAAGCCCGCAGCCCTGGCATATGTTTTCGTTTACGGTTACGACGGCCATCTATCTCAACTCCCATTTAAAATGCTCGGTTATGTCCATCGGAAAAACGTCGCTTCGCTCCATGCGGCCGGTTTCGCAAAGGCTTCGGGCCATCGAGGCGAATTTCACCGGTAGGCCCGTAATTGCCGAAACTTCTTCGATTAACGGAATGCTTTCGTAAATATCCTCAAGTGAAGTCGACGCGCCGAGGTTGGCATTGTTTATTATGCCCGTGAAGGGGAGCCGCGATGATAGCGAAATATCGTTTTTAATTTGTAAAATCTCGTGAATGTTGCGCGATTGCGGGCGGAAAACGTTAACCACGAGAAGCATTTCGTAATCCTCGCGTGCGATTCTTTCCGCGTGGCCTCCGAGCGCCGTCGCCCCCCTGTCGTCGCCGCCTATGTCTATGACCGCGGCTAACCCCGGGTCGTCGAAGATCCTGTTTATGCCGGCGGGCAGCGCGGGAATGTCGACGCTTGTGTTGGCGAACGGCGAACTCACGCATTCGATTCCGCTTCCGCGCAAAATCTCATTGAAATCTGCCGCGCGGAAATACGGGTTGACGATGTCCAGATCGAAAAGCGCCGCGCGGTCATAATGTTGCTTCAAATACCGCGCGTAGTTGACCGCGACGAGCGTTTTCCCGCTTCCGTAGTGGCCCGCGAAAATAGTTAGCCTTTTAATTCCTGCGGTTTGCATCGCAGGATTATAACCCCGCGTGGCGCGGCGTTCAAGCTTTGGCCGCGAAACTAAGGGACGATTGGCAAAACCGCTCAATTGCGCGCGGGCAAAACGGTATGATATATTATCTACAGAAGAAGCGTATGCGGACGCGGCCCGCCGGGTCGCGTCCCTATATCAAACGAAAGAGCGTGATTTAATGTTTTTGAAAAAAACGATGATTTTGGCGGCGGCGATAGGCCTCGCCATGAGCTTGGCTTCGGCCGGATGCGGCGGGGGCGGCGCGGACGAAAATCCGACTCCTTCTCCCACGGCGGCGCCCACCGCGACGCCCACGCCACAGCCGACCGCTACTCCCGCGCCGACGCCCGAACCCGAAGAGGACGAATCAATAGTCGCGGAGCTCGTCGAAACGGTTATTTACCGCGTAAACGTCGGCGGGCCGGAATTGATCGAGCACGGATGGCTCGCCGACAACTTTGATGAGGACTACGAGGCGTACGGGGTCAAATTTGAATACATCCCGTACGAACCGGAGGACGAAGACGGCGAACCCTCGGTCTACGGGCCGGTCGCCGACTTCCCCGAAACAAACGTCGAACTCCTCGACATATCGGACGTCGTCAACGCCGGGCCCTT
>WREB01000023.1 GCA_009779525.1 Defluviitaleaceae bacterium | reverse complement strand
CATTTTGCAAAACGCAAGCTCGATCTTCGAAATCGACACGTTTAAAAAAATCCGGGGCGTCATTGCAAAAATAACGGGCGTCAGGGACTCGGACAACGAAAAAATCTCAATCAACATAATCGCGGACCACATCAAAAGCGTGACGTTCATGGCGGCGGACGGGGTGCTTCCTTCCAACGAGGGAAGGGGCTACGTGCTCCGGAGGCTCCTGCGCAGGGCCGCGAGGCACGCGAGGCTGATCGGGTACGGCGGACCGTTCGTCGAAAAAACCGCGGAAGCCGTTATCGGCGCGTTCGGCTCCGCTTACCCGGAGCTTGACGAAAAATCGAGCCTGATACTTCGCGTCCTCTCAAACGAAGAGAGCCGCTTCAACGAGACGCTCGACACCGGGACCACGATACTAAAAAAATACGCGGCGGGTCTGCGCGAAAGCGGCGAAAAAACCCTTTCGGGCGCGCACGCCTTCGAGCTCTACGATACTTACGGCTTCCCGCTCGAGCTGACCAAGGAAATGCTCGGCGACGAAGGGTTTGGAATCGACGAATCCGGTTTTGATGCCGAAATGCAAAACCAAAAGGCGCGGGCCAGGGCGGCGAGGGGCCAGTCGAATTACATGGGCCAGGAAGAAACGGTCTACCACCGGCTCCCCACGGTCAACGAAAATCCGCGGCCCTTCAAGTACGCGGAACTCGAAACGGAAACCGAAGTGCTCTACGTAATATCGGACGGCGAAATTACGGAAAACGCCGCCGAGGGCGCCTCAGTCTCGCTCGTGCTGCGCGATACCCCGTTTTACGCGGAATCGGGCGGACAATGCGGGGATAATGGCGCGATCGAATGCGAAGGCGCTTTGGTCGGCGTAACCGATTGCAAGAAGGCGGCGGGCAACAATACGGCGCACATCGGCTTCGTGAAGCGCGGGACAATCAAGCGCGGCGACAAAGTGATAGCAAAAGTCGACAGGGCGAAGCGGCAAGACACCGCCAGAAACCATACCGCGACGCATCTGCTGCAGAAGGCGCTCCGCGAAGTGCTCGGAAGCCATGTGGAGCAATCGGGCTCCGAAGTGAGCAGCGATCGCCTGCGCTTCGACTTCACGCATTTTTCGCCGCTTACGCAAATCGAGCGCGACGAGGTGGAGGCGCGGGTTAACGGGTTGATTTTGGCGGGGCTCGCGGTTAGCGTAAGCGAAATGCCGCTCGAGGACGCCAGGAAAAAAGGCGCGACGGCTTTGTTCGGCGAAAAGTACGGCGAAACCGTGCGCGTCGTCGACATAGGCGGCGAAAGCGTCGAGCTTTGCGGAGGCACCCACCTCGAAAATACGCAAGCGGCCGGCGTTTTCAAGCTTTTATCCGAAAGCGGGGTCGCCGCGGGCATAAGGCGTATAGAGGCGCTGACGGGACCTAAGGCGCTCGCCCATTTCCGGGAAAGCGAAAAAAGGCTTAACGAAGCCTCCGCGGCGCTAAAGACGACGCCCGATAAACTCGCGCTTCGCGCGGAGGCCTTAACCGCCGAAATCAAGCGGTTGCAAAAAGAACTAACCAAAATCGATTCGGAAGCATCGGGCAAAGACGAAGCCGGAATTGTCGCGTCCCTCGTCGGATCCGCAAAAGAATGCCGCGGCTTCAAGCTGCTTGCCGCAAAGCTTGACGGCGCCGACGCCGAATTGTTAAGGCGCCTCGGCGACAAGCTGCGCGATAAGCTTGACGCGTTCGTGCTGTGCGGGACCGGCGGCGGAGCCGTGCAGTTTTTCGCATGCGCCAACGAAAGCGCGGTCGGAAGCGGGATACACGCGGGGAACCTGGTGAAGGAAGCCGCCGCGTCTTGCGGGGGCGGGGGAGGCGGAAGGCCCGGCAACGCGCAGGCAGGGGGACGCGACGCCAAAAACGCAGGCGCCGCGGTGGAAAAGGCGATGAGTTCAATGATGGAAACTATTGAAAAAGGTGCTTGATATGGACGAATCCATGAAGTACGTATTCGTGACCGGAGGCGTCGTATCGGGGCTCGGCAAGGGAATAACCACCGCGGCGCTCGGGCAGCTGCTTAAGGCGCGCGGCTACAAGGTGACGACGCTTAAGTTCGACCCCTACATAAACATCGACCCGGGGACGATGAGCCCGACGCAGCACGGCGAGGTGTTCGTCACGGAGGACGGCACCGAAACCGACCTCGACCTCGGCCATTACGAACGCTTCATCGACGAAAACCTGACCGTCAACTCGAGCGTCACCGCCGGGAAGATCTACTGGTACGTATTGAACAAAGAACGAAACGGCGACTACCTGGGCGAAACCGTGCAGGTGATCCCGCATATCACAAACGTCATAAAAGAATGCGTCTACCGCGCGGGCAGAGACGCGCAGTCCGACATCGTCATCTGCGAAATCGGCGGGACCGTAGGGGACATCGAGGGCCTTCCGTTCCTCGAGGCGATACGCCAGACCGCGCACGACGTCGGGCGCGAAAACGTCGTATACGTGCACCTTACGCTCGTCCCGTTCCTCTCATTTTCCGGGGAGATGAAGACCAAGCCTTCGCAGCACTCCGTTAAGGAGCTCCTCTCGATCGGGATCCAGCCCGACGTGATCGTCTGCAGGACCGAGCAGAAGATGAACAGGGAGATGTGCGAGAAGCTCGCGCTTTTTTGCAACGTCAACAAGGACTGCGTCATTCAAAACACGGACACCGAAAGCATTTACGATGTTCCGCTGATGCTTGAGGAAGAGGGTTTCGCCAAGCGCGTATGCCAAAAGCTCAGGCTCGAGCCGCCGGACCCCGAGCTTTCCGAATGGAGGGCGCTCACCGAAAGGCGCAGGTCGATTGAGCGCCAGGTAAGCGTCGGCTTGGTCGGCAAATTCGTTCAGCTGCACGACGCCTACCTAAGCGTCATGGAGGCGCTGCACCACGCCGGGATATCCCGCGACGCCGAAATAAA
This sequence comes from Defluviitaleaceae bacterium, assembly GCA_009779525.1. The sequence goes on along the minus strand of WREB01000023.1, from coordinate 6,832 downwards.
GCTAAAATGGATTCAAGCCGACGAAACGGAAGGCGTGGCCTGCGACATCGAAAACGAACTGCGGGAGCTTGACGGGATCATAATGCCCGACGGCTCGGGGGAGAGGGTAACGCCCGGGATGCTTGCCGCGGCGCGCTACGCCAGGGTAAACCGGATACCGTTTCTGGGCATTTGCCTCGGAATGCAGACCGCGATTGTCGAATTCGCGAGGAACGTGATGCTTCGGGCCGACGCCGACAGCGCCGAGTTCACCGAAACGAGGACGCCCGTCATCGACTTGACTCCCGAGCAGTATAACGCCGTCGAAAAAAGCGGGGCGAAACGCGTCGGCGCCGAACCTTGCAAGCTCGCGAAAGACACGCAAGCCTACGCCGCTTACGGCGAGGATCTCATATACGAAAGGCACCGCCACCGCTACAGCGTCAACAACCAATACCGAAACGAAATGGTCGCTTGCGGCCTTGTCGTTTCGGGCTGCTCTCCGGACGGAAGGCGGATCGAGATCGTCGAACTGCCGACCGAAACGCATCCGTGGTTCGTCGGCGTGCAGTTCCACCCCGAATTCAAATCAAGGCTCACGCGCCCAAGCCCGCTTTTCGCGGCGTTCGTCGGCGCGTGCCTTGCCAGGACAAAATAAACGGTATTTCGTTAAAAAAACGCCGGGGGTGCCATACTTGCAAACCGGACACAGCCCAGCCGTTTCGCCAAACCCCGCCGCGGCGAATCCTAACCGCGCGGCAAGACGCGGCAAGGCGTCCGGCATGGCAAAAGCCAATGAAGTAAAAAACCGGCCGCAAGCCGATTTGTCCGGCGATAATAAGGCTGCGAGTGAAGTTAAAAATAACGCTTGGCGCGATAAAAACGCCGGAACCGCTTTTTTTAAGGCCGAACCCCTTACGGACGCCCTCCGTTCATTCGCCGACCGGTTCGATTCGCTGCTTGGCGCGCTTAATAATTCCGGCGTTACGGAAAATGAACGCGCGGCAAAAAGCCTGCGCCGGGACGCTTACATGCCGGTCGCGCTTTTTGCGTCCGGCGAACGCGGCGGTCCGACCGAAGAGCAAATCTGCCTCTACGAAATTGGGATCGCCCATTCCCCGAACGATAATATTTATTCGTGCGGTCGCCTTGCGGTTAACGAAACGAAACTTGCCCAGGCGGCCTCGGCCCGCCGCGATTGCATAGGGACGCTTTTCTTAAGCGAAGAAGACGGTCTCCTAGCCCGCTTTACAAAAACGCTTCTGCCCCTGCGCGGCAAGGTCGGCGGCGATATCCAAGGAAGCTTGGCGGAATTCGAAGGCGCGTGCGCCGATATAAGAAACTTGTTCGGCCAAACCCATTTGAAAGGCGAAACCCGCGAATGTTCGAAGCCGTGATATTCGATATGGACGGCGTGCTTATCGACAGCCAGCACCTGCACTATAAGTCCGACATCGACGCGCTAAGCAAAGCTGGCGCAAAAGCCAGCCTTCGGGATGTTACGCCTTACGCGGGCGTCGCGGCGTTCGACCGTTTTTCGGCGTACAAAAAAAACTTTAAAATCAACCTTTCCGTAGAAGAGCTGCTTCGCCTTCAAGTCGAGACGCTATCAATCGCTTTCGGGAGGGGGGAGCTTGTCCCGATCGACGGGATACCGGAGCTCCTCGAGTTTTTGCGCGCGCGGAAAAAAAGGACGGCGCTTGCTTCGTCGTCGTCGAACGAATTGATCGAAACGGTGCTTACCAAAACGAAACTGAAAAATTATTTCGAGATCGCGATATCCGGCGAAGACGTGCCCTCCGGGAAGCCGTCGCCGGACATTTTTTTGCGCGCCGCCCAAATGCTCGGGGTTTTGCCCGCGTCATGCGCCGTTATCGAGGATTCGCCAAACGGGATATTGGCCGCGAAACGCGCCGGAATGACATGTTTCGCGTACAGAAGCGCCGAAGCCCCGCCGGAAGGCTTCTGGCAAGCGGATCTGACGGTCGGAGATTATTCGAAGTTGTATGACCGACTCGCCTGACGGTATGCTAATAGCCATGCGTTGGCGCGACTATTCGCTCATCGACTGCGGCGGGGGCGAAAAACTTGAGCGGTGGGGCGAAATAATAACCTCGCGGCCGGACCCCCAGGCGATTTGGCCAAGCTCGCTTTCGAAATCCGTATGGGACGCCTGCCACATGCGCTACCTCCGAAATAATTCCGGCGGCGGAAGCTGGGAACTAAACGTAAAAAAAGCCTCGCCCGCTGCCTGGACGATAAATTACGGCGATTTGAAATTCAAGATACGCCCCACCGATTTCAAGCACATGGGACTTTTTCCGGAGCAGGCGCCGAATTGGGATTTCGTTTCGGAGCAAATAAAAAAAAGGGCGCGAAAGACGACCGTGTTGAATCTGTTCGGCTATACGGGCGGAGCGACGGTCGCGTGCGCCGCGGCGGGCGCCGAGGTGACGCACGTCGACTCGGCAAAGGGAATGAACCAGTGGGCGAAAGAAAACATCGAGCTTTCAAACCTTTCGGGCAAGCCCTGCCGTCTACTTGTCGACGACGCCGTCAAGTTCGTCATGCGCGAAACGAGGCGCGGGAATAAATACGACGCGATAATAATGGATCCGCCCGTTTACGGGCGCGGCCCCTCGGGCGAGTTGTGGAAGCTAGCGGACCGGTTATACGGACTCATCGACTCGTGCGCAAAACTACTTTCCGACGATCCCGCCTTCTTGCTGCTAAACGTGTACACCTCGGGCTATTCGCCGCGCGCGCTGGAGAACACCGTTAAAAGCGCGCTTAAGGTTCGGGTCCCGGTTGGCCGGATCGACTGCGGCGAATTAGGCCTTCGCGCCGAAGCCGGCGACGCGGTGCTTCCGTGCGGCGCGTTCGTCAGGTACGTCCCCGACCGATTCAACTCTGGACCGCCGCGCTTTTTATCAGGACTCCCCTGCCCCTGATTTCGTACGCGCCCATCGCCGCCGGTATAAAAACGGTGCGGCTAGCCGGCACACCGACTGAAAACGTTTTCGACTTGATTTCGACGCGTCCCTCGACGCAGGTGAAGGCGAAGAAAAAGTCCGGATCGGAATTTTCCGATATCATGCCGTCAAGCGCATACTTACGTACGTCAAAGTAATTTGAGCTTAGTATTCGCCAGGTAGCGGCGCCGTTATGTCCAAGCCGGCTTGCGTCGATCGTTTTTTTGGGTATTGCGCCCGCGAAATCGATCACGCCAAGCGCGTCCTCGATCCGAAGCTTCCTCGCCTTCCCGTCGATCCCGACTCTTCCGTAATCGTAAAGACGGTATGTCAAATCGGAATTCTGCTGGACTTCCGCCACGACCGCTCCCTTGGTCAGCGCGTGCACGAGCCCCGCGGGTATGTCGACGGCGTCGCCGCGCCTAACCGGCAGACGGTTCAGGCAGTCTCCGACATTTCCATTAAGGATCGCTTCGCCAAGCGCCTTCCGGTCAACCCCGTCTTTAAGCCCGATTATTAAATAGCCCGAATCGGGCGGCTCCATCACATACCAAATTTCATTTTTGCCCGTATCCGGCTCGTTGTGCGTAAGCGCGTAGCCGTCGTCCGGGTGCACCTGCACGGAAAGATCGTCCGAGGCGTCGATTATTTTTATAAGCATCGGGAAGCGCGCCAAATCGGCCAATTTTTTGCCCAGGACCGCCTCCCTGTCCATATCCATGAATTCATCGAACGAAATACCGGCAAGGGGCCCGTTTTCGATGATCCCGGTTCCGTCCCTCCGGCAGGACAGATCCCAGCTTTCGCCGGTCTTCTCAAATGGAAGCCTCCTTCCGTAAAGCTCGCCGAGCCTTCCGCCGCCCCAAACCATCTGCTTATAGACCGGCTCGAACAAAACGGGATACAAATCCAACCCAAACCCTCCGACCGAACGCTCGCTTCCAGCCGAGTATAACAGATGCCGCCCGCGCCAAGTATGTTATACTTCAGCGCGAACGAACCGCGGATTTTCCGGAAGGAGCCCGTATGCCGCAATCCCTCGCGTCATGGAACGTAAACGGCCTGCGCGCCTGCATGGGCAAGGGCCTCGACGAATTTATCGAACGAAACGGGTTCGATTTGATCGGCCTGCAGGAAATAAAGATGCATCCCGACCAGGCGAACTTCACGTTCCCGGGTTATTTCGAGACTTGGTGCCCCGCTTTACGCAAGGGTTATTCTGGAACGCTGACCCTTACGAAAGAGGAGCCGCTGCGCGCTATCCGCGGAATATCGGACGGCGAGAGCGATTCCGAGGGAAGGGTCGTAACCGTCGAGCTTCCGGGTTTTTATTTCGTCAACGTCTACGCCCCGAACGCGAAGAGCGAACTCGAGCGCCTCGACTACCGGATCGGCTGGCAGGACCTGTTTTTGTCGTTCGTAAACGGGCTTAAGGCTAAAAAACCGGTCGTCATATGCGGCGACCTCAATGTCGCGCGTTCGGAGATCGATCTCACCCACCCGAAGACCAACACTGAAAGCGCCGGTTATACGCCTCGCGAACGCGCGAAGATGGGCGAACTTCTTTCAAGCGGATTTACCGATACATATCGGAGCCTGTACCCCGACAAGACGGGCGCGTACACTTGGTGGTCGTTCATAGGCAACAAGCGCGCGAAGAATGTGGGCTGGCGGATCGATTATTTCCTTGTTTCAAACGAGTTGGCGGGCGATGTCGCGGACGCGGTCATATTCGACGGCGTTTTCGGTTCCGACCACTGCCCGATCGGGCTTTATTTAAATTAATATTACGAAAGGCGGCGAAAAATGCCAACGAAGGCCGAACGCGAGCACCTGAGGGACGCGGCGAAAAGGATGCGCGACCTTGCCTCAAGCGACGCGGAAAAGCGTAAGGTGCTAAAGTTTAAGCGGCTAAACGCATTGCAGCCCGACGAACCCGCCATATACGCGACCCTTCCGTGGGACGCCGGGCGGGTTTTGTTTATACCTGGCGGGCTTAAGACAGAGGACCCGTTCTTTCGCGAAATAGAGTCGAGGCTCGTATACGAAACCAACCAATCCCTGATGATGGACGCGGACATGCCTGTGATAGACGTGGTCTATTCCGGTTTGGTTTATTCGGTCAGCAAATGGATGGAAGGGCACGTCAAGCCGCTTCCGAAGGACATGCATTCCGCCTCGGCGTTCGAGCCTTGCGTGCTCGAATACGGCGACCTTGCCAAAATGCAGAAGCCGCGCCTTACGGTCGACTGGCCCGAAACTTTGCGCAGGCACGAAACGCTTGGCGACGCGATAGGCGACATCCTCGAAGTTCGGAAAGGCTACCCGTTCGGGATGACTTGCGGATGGGGCGAAGGAATCATAGACCAGTGGGCCGAGCTTCGCGGGCTCGAACAGATGTATTACGACATTTCCGACGCGCCGGAATTCTTCCACGCGGCGATGCGCCGAATGACCGACGCGAAACTGGACCTGCTCAGGCAATACAGGGAGAGCGGGGCGCTTTGCTTAAACAACGGCAGGGAGCAGATCGGCTCGCACAACATACCCTTTACCGACGAGCTGCCGGGCAAGGACTTTAACCCGGCGAACGTTGAGTATAAAAACTTGTGGGGGTTCGCCCACGCGCAGGAATTCACCGGGGTTTCCGTCGGGATGTTCGAGGAATTTTTGCTTAGATACCAGGCGGAGCTGCTAGAACCCTTCGGCCTCGTCTCCTACGGATGCTGCGAGCCGATGGACAGGCAGATAGAGGTGATCGCCAGATACGTGAAAAACCTGCGCATAATCTCGATCAGTCCGTACAGCGACGTCGAATACGCCGCCTCCGTCTGCCGCGGTAAATACCTTATGGCGATCAAGCTACATCCGTCGCTTATATCGCATTACGACGAATCGGCGGTCAAATCGAAGGTGCGCGAGATAATGGAGGCGACGCGCGGCTGCCTGATCACGATCAAGTTTACCGAGCTCATGGATTACGGAGACGACCCGGCCGTTTTCATTAGGGCGATGAAGGCGATCAGGGAAGCGGTATCGGAATCGGCCTGACATGACGAATAAATAATAGGAGCATGCGAAGAAAACGGGGGATTACCCGTGGAGATAACTAACGAAACGACCGCAACGCGGGTCGCCGCGGCGGCCGATATCATTCCGGCCGACGCCGCCACCGCGGCCGAATCGCCCGAATGGCGCGCCGCCCCGCCCGACGGGCGCCAGACCGCGGATGCTAGCAACAACCAGCCCGAAGCGCAACTTGCCGAAATCCTCCGGTCGTACGGACTTGCCGTCACGGAAAAAAACGTCGAAACGTTGAAGTTGATGCTCGAGCACGAAATCGCGCTTACCCAAAACAACGTCGCCCGGATGAATCAAGCCCTGAAACTCGCCGATTCGACGGAGAAGGCGCTGTTCCTTTTCTCAAGCGAAATCCGCCTGACGCAGGCAGGCGCCGCGCAATTGGACCTATTATCCGACGGGTTGTTTCGCATCGACGAAAAGCTGCGCGAGCTTTTCGCTTCAATATCGGAGATCGCCGACCCGGCGCTTCGAGACCAATTGATAAAAATTTTTTCGTCGATCGATAACGCGGAATCGTTTTTTTTGCGCGAAGGCGCCAGCGTTACGGTCCTACCTTTAACCGCGGACCAGACGATCGCGCCGTCCGTCCAGGCGCAGGGCCTGACCGCGCCTGGCGAAGCCGAAGAAACTAAACCGCCGCGGCAGATCCCCTTCATAACAACCGAACCTGTCGCCGACAATAGTTTTCAACCAAGCATACCGTCGGTACCTGGCGCTTCGGATCGAATCGTCCCGAATCCAATCGACGCTCTGTTCCAAGGCCAGTTAAACCCGGCCCAACCGGCTGGCGGCGAATT
>WREB01000022.1 GCA_009779525.1 Defluviitaleaceae bacterium | reverse complement strand
GCAAATTAATCAACAACTAAGGAATCGCCTCGTCCCTACTCTGTCCTAATCCTCCGGCCTCGGGCCGTTGGGCTTGGCGATTCCGTTTTCGTCGCGGTTTATGGGCTTCGCGGTCAGGCGGTAGTGGATGCAGCCGTCCGCGCACGGTAAATCCATCGCGTATTTGTCTTTGCTCCCTCTTAATGTAAAGTCGCCGCCGCAGCGGATCACCTCGCACCAAGTATAAAGGGCGCCAGTCGACTTCGGGCAAAAACCGGCGGGCGTTTCGTATTTGAAGGAAAATTTATCGCCCTCCTCAAGCCCAAGCCGGCAATGGCCAGCTTTTCCGCGCGTGACCGAAATTTCAAATTCCCAATCTTCCGTCACCCATTTTTTCAATGATGTCGCCCGCTTTTCGGATGCGTTCGAACAGCAGTATAGCATTATAATTTTATGTTTTATAATCTTCCGGTATAAATCTGCCCGGTGTTTACCGATAAACGAAAGAAGCCGTCCGCGGACGGACGGCGGCGTCGCAATAAAGGGCGGAACGGAATTCGTCAACGACCAGTTCAACAACGCGCGAAGGGTATTTAAGGCCGACGGCTCGATGGCTTGGTGGTGGCTGCGCTCGCCGGGCGGACAGGGAAGGCAAACGACTGGCAGCATCGGTTTCATCGGCGAGATTTTTCTTTGCGGCGACGACGTGTGGATGCACAGCCGGGAAAACGGAATCGAGCAAAACGGCGGCGTCCGTCCGGCGATGTGGGTACGCCTTTAATAAAAAAACGGCGGTTTTCATGCCGCAAATAAAAGGAGACACAGCAGATGATCGACGCGCAGGCTTTTTATCAGCATCTTATTGAAATAAAAAAGCAGCAATCCTACGTCGATACGAGCCGCGTAGTGTTGGAAAGCTTATTTAAAGCGCTTGGGAGCGAGCCGCCGTCTTCCGGAGCGATTAACGCGTTTGTCAGGAGCAGATGGAGCGGCTATGTAAGCAGGGACAAGGCTACATATCGGATCCTAAACGACTACGCAAATTTTAGCAAAAACGAAAACCAATTGTTTGCCGACGCATTCCGGGAGCATGTCCGCGAAACTTTTGAGGGCGAAGCGCGAAAGGCGGTGAAAGCATACAAGAACGCCATCGTTCCCATACCAAAAAACGCGAGGATCGACCCTGTTTTTTTAAACGGGCTGACTAATGATGAGTTTGTGACGGCGTTCAAATCCTTGCAAAATTTTTTGTGCGCCGTATATGACGGTATCGGGCGCGGTTCGCCTTTCGAATGGGGATGGCCGGACTGGAAAGCCATAACATGGGAAGGCATAAACCACAACCGCGTGATTATGGTTTTGGATGCGATGGCAAAAAGCGGCCAAATGGACGGCGATTTGCTTGTAGTGGACAAAAAGCGTTTCGGAGGGCACGGCGTTTGCAAGCCCATCGCAAAAACTAATCTGCTGCTCGAAGGGTTCATAAAAACAGGATTGCATATTGTGGGGATTTACGATAAAAAATCTGATTCTTTTACGGTATCGTGTCCCGACAACCCGAATTTGATCAGCGTTCTCCGCTCGTATTTCATTAACGGAAACGACGACCGCAAAAACCGCGTCAACGCTCTTTCATTCCGGTTTGCCGAAAATCCTGAAACTCAAACACGCGAAACATTCTTTTTGGCTAAAACAGACGGCGAACCCGAAGAACTGCGAAAAATTTATTATTGGCTATACGACGAAGCCGTAAGGCATGGGTTTACGCCGCAGGGCTGTGAAAGCATAGGCTGCTACTCTTATAAAAAAGGCGATGACGAATGGTTGCTTTTGGGAAGCGGCCACTCGTACCATGAGGACGCGTTTCTGCACAGCGCCCCTTATAAAATTGCGGCAAAAGTCCGCTTCCTTAACGTTTTTAAAACACATCCCGATGAAATCGGCCGCCTGTTGAAAAAACACCCCGACGCGGTCGGCCGTCCCTGGCAATGGTGTTTTTGCAAAACCAAACCGCCCGATTGCAAAAACCGCGTCGTGCTGAAAAAAAACGGGCAAGACCGCATCCACTGCGCCAGGGGAATCAATTTTTACTTCCACGACCCGGATTTCGACGACGTGAAAACGATTCTGGAGTTGTATAAAATAGAAAACGGCATAAAACCGGTTTGAATACGGAAGGCATAAAACAAAAAAATGCGGAGAAATCATTGTGGATAATTTATGCGAAGCGGACCAAAATACGATCGAAAAATTAAAAAAGATTTTCGACGAAAATTGCGACAGGCGGATACTCGTGCTCGGCACGACCTGCGCGGGGAAATCGACTTTCGTAAGATGCCTGCCGGGATCGGTCGACCAGGACGACGTCTGCTGGGCGCTGCTGCCGAAGGAGCTTGAGGCGAAGCTCGGCGGCGGCCCGTGGACCAAAGAACTGATCGACGCCTGGAACAATCACGTCGAGGACGCGACAAAAACCGTTGAAATCGAGGCCGGGCGGCCCATGTTCGCCGGGTCGCTGTTTAAAAGCGATATGATCGTCTACCTGAACGTCGACGAACCGACGCTCCGCGAGCGCGCAAGGAAGCGCGGCGTCCCGTACGAATTGGCGGCAAGGTATAACGAAAAAATCAAGGTAATGCTGGAGGCGACCGACCTTCCGGTAATCGTGGTGGATGTTTAAATTAAAGTTAAACGCTTGAAGCCACCGTTAAAACTTGCTACGCTTTACAAAATTAATAAAAACCGTAACAAATAACTTGGGTGGCTAAATACGACGTGCTAGTTCCATATGAGCACAATACGCATTTATATGTCGCGGTAGCCGTACATTCTTCAGTTATATCAACACCCCATGGTTTTTGATTACACTTTTCTTGGCCAATACGATACCAAGGACCGTGTGTGATAGTTAAAAAATATGTGTTCATAAAACATTTTGGACATGAAGCTCTGCTATTAAAATCATATTTTCCACAATCTAATTCACAATCACAATTTGAATTTGGAATATACTCAAGTAAATCGTAGCTGCCGTGACATATCCATACCGTTTCATATTTATCTATTTTTTCATAATTTCCGCATTCACTACAAGTCATCTCATAAATGGAATGTTGTTTATATAAGATGTCAATACCCCATTTATTTTCGTTGCATATTCGGCTTTGCAATTTTTCTTCATGCATGATTAACAGAATTAAAAAGTTTTCCGATTCGCACATATTGCAATTCTGTATTTCATAATTTGTTGTTTGATTTATTAAGAAAATTTTTTCATTGTTTTTACTTACCTTGCTTCCCTGACCGAAGATTTGATTACTCAAAACGTCGCCGGATATCGAAGCGGTAATTAACATACTTGCTAGCACAATGAGTTTCAAAATTTTCTTTTTCATTTTCGTTACCCCTTAATATTTTTTTATAAGTATAACCGTTTTTTTTTTTTCAATAACCATTTTAAAGTAGTTTAAAATAAAAACCATAACTCATGCAGGGGCTGATGACCCGATTGAACCCGCGCCCCTTTGAATATATAATGCGTCGACAGCCAAAATCACGCGGGGGCGCACATGAGCGGATTCTTCAGCCTGGACGGGCCTTTTTACAAGTACGGGAGCCTAGTCGCGGACATCATGATCTTAAGCGTCGCCTGGATCGTGTGCAGCATCCCGCTTGTCACGGCGGGCGCCTCGACCGCCGCGATCTATTTCGTCGCGACGCGCAGGATCGCTAACCGCGAGGGCTACATACTCCGCGACTTCTGGGCGGCGTTTAAGGCGAACTTCAAGCGGGCGACGATCCTTTGGATAATCATGGTCGCGCTCGGGCTGCTTTTAATAAACAACATCATCTTCTTCTTCGGCATGTCGGGGACCATGGCTTCGATAATGCTCCCGATCGAGATATGCCTGCTGATCGAACTGGTCCTCATATCGTTCTACGTCTTCCCGATCACCGCGCGCTTCGACATGAACGTGAAAACGACGCTTAAGACGGCGTTCTACATGGCAAACCGCCATCTGCCGACGTCCCTCACGATCGCGGTATTATTCGCGGCGCTGATACTCGCTATACTTTTCATGAGCGAGATTTTAATACTCGCTGCGCCGGGGCTTTTCGCGTGGCTGTCTTCGTACATGCTGATCAGGATCTTTAAAAAATACCGGCCCGAGATGGACAAGGACCCGATACAGGAGCTCGCCGAGATAGAAGCGGCGCTCGAAGCCGGGAAGGACACGCTCGACGAGTTCCAGAAGCTCGAGTTCAACAGGATCGAGGCGGGCGAGGCGAGGGAGGAATACTACCGCGGGCGGGAATTAGAATCCGGCGATGCGGACGCGAATGAAGAAATTTTTGATCAAAGCTTAACGGAAGAAGCCATTATTAATATTGAAGACGAATTAACGGCCGAACCAACCGATATATGCGAAACCGGTCAGGCAGAACTATCCGCAGGCGGCGCGTCTCCCGCGGAACCCGAGGGTGCCGATTGATTTGCGACCGTTGAATCACGAAGACGCAACCGAATTCGAATCGGACGAATTAAACAGGCTCGGCGAAACGCTGGGCCTCGTTTCGTCGTATATCGCGAGGCTAGAGGCGGAGGTCGCGAAAAAGCGCGGCGGGCTCGTCGAGGCGAGGCGCGAGATGTGGTCGAACGCCTCGCGGATCGTCCGCGACTTCGACGACGCGGCGGAAATGAGCGGCTACCAGGCCGAAGTGACCGCGCGTGAGAGCGCGTACGCCGGCCAAAGCCAGAGCTTAAACAATTTGCGGCGGATGCTCGACTCCCCTTATTTCGGCAGGATCGATTTCGTCGAGGACGGCGGTGAGCTGACCGAACGCATTTACATCGGAGGCAATTCGCTTTACGACGAGGATTCGAACCAGTTCGCCGTGTACGACTGGCGCGCCCCGATTTCGTCGATGTACTACGATTTCGGCACGGGGCGGGCGAGCTACGAGGCGCCGGCGGGGACTTTCGCGGGGACGATTTCGTTAAAGCGGCAGTACGGCGTCGAGCGCGGCGCGCTAGTCTACATGTTCGATACCGACCTTACGATCGACGACGAGATGCTACGGCTGGTGCTTTCCAAATCGTCGGACGCCAAAATCAAAAGCATCGTCAACTCTATACAGCGCGAGCAGAACGGCGCGATAAGGTGCGAATCCGAAAACCTCGCGGTGTTCGGCCCGGCCGGGAGCGGAAAGACGTCCGTCGGGCTCCACAGGATCGCGTATCTGCTGTACAAGCGGCGCGGCAGCCTCAATTCGTCGCGGGTCAGGGTTTTTTCACCCTCAAACGTGTTTTCGTCCTACATAAGCGGGATCATACCCGAGCTTGGCGAGGAGGACGTCGCTAAGCTCGACGCGAAGACGCTCGTCAAAGAGCTTTCCCCCGAAGAACGCCTTTTTTTTGAACCCTCCGAATTACTCGAATTCCTAAGCGGCGCGGACGATACCGGCGAGGCGGCGCTTCGGCGCGAATGCGTCGCGATCAAGTACGGAGCCGACTTCGCGGATTTCGCGGAAAATTTCATAAAAAATTATTCGCCTTCGATCGAGGACGACGCCTGCTTCAACGGCGATATGGTCGTTTCGGCCGGCCAAATCAGGGAAATGTACGCGGACCGCACCAAGTCCGGAAACCTGGCGTCGAAGACCGCGCGCGCCGTCGACTTCGCCGGAAGGCGCTTCGACGAATATTTCGGCGCGAACAAGAAAAGCGTCGCGGAATTTTTCGACGGCTTAGACGACGAAATTTACGGCGACGCCGAAATTAAGCGGAAGTTTTACGAGCAGCGCGAGATCGTGCTAAGCGACCTGCGCGCGAGGCTTCTGCCCGAAGCCGGGAAACTCTACGTCAAGATTGTCGAAGCGTACGCGAACGAGCGCGGGCTCGGGCGCGGTTTCGTCCGCTTCACGCGCGAATCGCTCCGGATGCAAAAATTATTTTTCGAGGACGCGCTCGTGCTGCTTTTCATCGACGCGCAGGCGGGGAAGGTCAAGCGGGACGGAAGCGTCAGGCACATCGTCGTGGACGAGGCGCAGGACATGGGATGCCTTTTGCACAAACTGTTGCAAAACGTCTTTTGCGACTGCCGCTTCACGCTGCTCGCCGACTTCGACCAGGCGCTTTTCCCTGACATAAACATCACAGAAAGCAAAACGCTGCTCGGCATATACGGCGGAAGGATGCAAGTCGTCGAGCTGACGAAAAGCTACCGCCAGACAATCGAGATCAACCGCTTCGCCGCCGGCGTGTTCGGCGGCCGGAGCGAGGACGGTTTCTTCGGGCGTAACGGTGAAGAACCGGAAATAGTCGGGTGCGGCGACTTCGCGTCGGCCGCAATTAAGATCATCGAGGGCCTGCCCGATTCTTTCAAGACGGTCGGGGTGCTTTTGCCCGACAATAAAAGCGCCGGAGCGTTTTATAAAAATTTTCGCGAAAGGCTCGGCTCGCGAGGCAAAAAAAGCCATGTGTGCGGCCGCCCGCTCGCGTGCGTCGCGGACGATAACGACGAGTTTACCGCGGGCGTTACTGTCATGACGGCATATTTTGCCAAGGGGCTCGAATTTGACGCGGTGATCGCGCCGGGCTACGGCGGCGCCGCGTTCGATGGGGAGCGGGGCGGGCGGCTCCTTTACCTGATATGCACGCGCGCGCTGCACAGGCTTTACCTGCTTAAAAAAACAGACGGCCAATCGGAGCGGACAAATGAAGATAATTAACGTCCATTCCCACGTCTACCCGGATAAGATCGCCGTCCGCGCTTCCGAAGGCACCGGAGCGTTTTACGGGGTTAAGATGCGCCACGACGGCTCGGTAAAAAATCTGCTTGAGACGGGAAGGCGGGCCGGGATATATAGGCACGTCGTCTGCTCCGTCGCGACTTCTCCGGAGCAGGTGCGCGCGATAAACGGCTTCATATCGCAGACGGCGTCCAGTCACGCCGAATTCGTTGGCTTCGCGGCGATGCACCCGGACGTCGATGATTTTAGACGCGAAATAGAGGACATAATCGATTCGGGGCTCCGAGGTATCAAACTGCACCCGGATTTTCAAAAATTTTGCGCGGACGACGACAAAATGGACGCGCTTTACGGCGCCGCAGAGGGAAAACTCCCGATTCTTTTTCACGCGGGGGATGCGAGGTACGATTACTCTGGCCCGAAGCGGCTCGCCCGCGTCGCAAAAAAGTTTCCGGGCCTTGTGGTGATTCTCGCCCATTTCGGCGGCTACACCGAATGGGACGATGCGGAACGGATACTAGCCGGACTTGGTGAGAACGTCTATTTCGACACGTCAAGCGCAATTTCATTCATAGGGCGCGACCGCGCGCGCCGGCTGATCGAAGTGTACGGGGAGAACAGGGTGCTGTTCGGGGTGGACTACCCGATGTGGGACCCCGTCGAGGAGATGGAGCGCTTCGAAAGCTTATGCCTTTCCGACGAAACGCGCGAAAAAATACTTTATAAAAACGCCGCCGCGCTGCTTAAGCTCGAATAAACCTAATTCAAATCTTTCTTGAATATGTAGCTTATCTTCTTAAACCCCGCGGCGTCTTCGTAAAAACGGTGGGCGTCTTTTCGTTGCAAACCGGATGAAAGCGCGACGCACGAACACGAATTTTTTACAGCGAGCTTCCCGACGAAATCCAGAAGCAGGCGGCCGTAGCCCCTGCTCCTTTTTGTTTCGTCGGTGACGAGCTCGTACACCCATACGTGCCTACCGTAGTACATGTTCGTCCGCTCAGCGTATCCGACGTACGAAACGATCTCGCCGTTTTCGTAAAGGCACGCGGCGCGGTAGCCGGAATCCGACATTTCGTTGGCAATCCTGACAAATTCGCAAAGGCTCAGGTGGGTCCGAAGCTGGCGCGCCACCGGGTACGCGTCGCCGATTTTATCTATCGGAAGCTCCTTTATCTCGACCATTTCGCGCCCCTCCCGAAATTTACCTGCTTAAAAACCCGGTCTGTTCCTTTAGGTAAACGTCGTGCGCGCCGCCCTCGATGATGCTTGATGGCGAAACGCGGGTGAGCCGCGCCTTATCCTGAAGCTCGCGTATGGTGAGCGCGCCGCAGTTGCACATGGTGGACCTGATCTTGCTAAGCGTTATCGCAAGGTTATCGTGCAGGCTTCCGGCGTACGGCACGTACGCGTCGACGCCCTCCTCGAACGCGAGGTTGCCGCCGCCTTCGTAGCGCTGCCAGTTTTTCGCGCGCTCGGTCCCCTCGCCCCAATACTCCTTCATGTAGCTTCCGTTTATCATGACTCGGTTGGTCGGGCTTTCGTCGCAGCGGGCGAAGTACCTCCCGAGCATGCAGAAGTCCGCGCCCATAGCCAAGGCAAGCGTTATCTGGTAATCCTGCGAGATGCCTCCGTCGGCGCAAATAGGGACGTAAACGCCCGTTTCCTTAAAATATTCGTTTCGCGCCTTCGCGACCTCTATCACGGAAGTCGCTTGGCCGCGCCCGATTCCCTTCGCCTCGCGCGTTATGCAGATCGTCGCGGGGCCGATCCCAACTTTGACGAAGTCGGCGCCGCACTCCGCGAGGAAGCGGAACCCGTCCGGGTCGACGACGTTGCCTGCGCCGACCTTGACCGCGTCGCCGTACGTACCGCGGATGAAATCGAGCGTCTTCTTCTGCCATTCGGTGAAGCCTTCCGACGAATCGATGCATAATACGTCCGCGCCCGCCTCGACAAGCGCCGGCACGCGCAGGGCGTAGTCGTGCGTGTTTATGCCCGCGCCGACGACGTAGCGCTTAAACTCGTCGTGCAGCTGCAGCGGGTATTCTTTGTGCGAATCGTAGTCCTTCCTGAAGACGAACGAGGTGAGACGCCTGTTTCCGTCCAAGACCGGAAGCGCGTTCAGCTTGTGCTCCCAAAGGATGTCGTTCGCCTCGCTAAGCGTCACGCCCTCCGCGGCGCAAACGAGCTTCTCGAACGGAACCATGAACGACGAAACCGGCGTTTCCAACGCCATCCTGGTGACGCGGTAGTCCCTGCCCGTGACGAGACCGACGAACAATCCCTTGGAAGTCCCGTCTTCCGTGACAGCCACCGTCGAGTGCCCCTTCTTATCCTTGATCGCAAGAATTTCGGCGAGCGTCTGGTCGGGCCGCACGTTCGACTCGCTCGGCACGAAACCAGCCTTGTGGCGCTTGACCCGGGATACCATCGCGGCCTGGTTCTCGACTGATTGGGAGCCGTATAAAAAAGAAATCCCGCCTTCTTTGGCGAGAGCTATGGCCATCGTATCGTTTGAAACCGACTGCATTACCGCCGAAACCAGCGGGACGTTGAGTTTTAGCGCCGGCTCCTCGCCGGCTTTGTGCTTCGTGACCGGCGCCTGAAGCCTTACGTTGGCCGGGACGCAGTCCGCGGAAGAGTACCCCGGCACCAGCAGGTATTCGCTGAAGGTGTGGGAGCTTTGCTCGAAGACAAAGGCCATAAAAATTCCCCCTCGTAAATTTTTAACATTATACCCGCGCGAAGCCAAAACGCAAGAAAAAAATCATGCCAAACGTCCGCGGCCGGCCGGCGCGGTTGAAAACCGTCCGAACGAAGTATAGAATCTAAAAAAACGCCGAGGATGATTTTTCTTGAAATTAACTAATCGCTTGATTTATTTTATTTGTCTCGCGCTGTTATTAACGCTTATTTGCAGCTGCGGAAGCGGCAGCCTACAGGCGGGCGCCGATACGATGGAGCCGACGGCGACGGCCGCCCCCTCCGCGACTCCGCCGCCAACCCCCGCGCCGACACCCGAACCGACCCCTACGCCCGAACCGGAGGAAACGGGCATACCCGAGGGCGCGCCCGTCTACCAG